>NZ_JAFLCJ010000050.1:0-14085 GCF_017302695.1 Leptolyngbya sp. UWPOB_LEPTO1
TGCAACAGATACAGCACCTGGAGCCGTTCTTTACCTGTCGCCGTGGTTTGTGCCCTGAGTAGTTGTTTCAGTTCTTCAGCGCTTTCTTGAATCTCTAGCTTGTAAACGCCTGCCATCGTCGCTGACGGAATGCTACATCTGAGTTATATCATCTGTAGTCATATTTTGGAGATTTGGTATGACCTGCCGGGCACCGCAGCGTGCGCTCATTCACAATCGTAAAATCGCTGCCTGAGAACTTCCCGCGACTGCGTGCCCAACTGGGCGCTACTTGCATCGGAGCATAGTCGCGATCTGTTTCTGGTGGATGAGGAACACGAGTTTTCTCAGACAGTGTTAAAGGTTCTGGTGGAGCTATCGTTTGATCTGGTGCCGCCGTTGCTTCTATTGCTTCGGTTCAAGGCGTTTGGCGCACCGATTGAGGATCATTGGCATTGCCCATCCACAGTCGCCAATTCCACACCCACTGATTGAGAATCTGCCAAAACTTTTGTCCAGGTGGGTGCCAACTACACCAACGGTCGCAAGGTTGCTCGTGATCTTCATCGCCCAAGACTTTTTCAAACCCACCCCGACCATAGTAAAGACTCAACAAATCCGTCCCGCTCAAACCGCCTTGAGAATGCCCTGTGATGAACAACTCATAGACCCATTCTTTCACCCGTTTACCGACTCGTGGCTTTCGTTTTGGATCATAAGGGGTGCGGACGACCAGTAGCCGAACCGGACAGGTGTAGCCTGCAAGAGCGTCTTGAACAAAGCCCAAATCAAAGACATCACGAACGGTATGGCTTTCTGGATGGAACCACGCCTGAGCTTGCAGTTGAGCTAATCGAGCCTGAATCGCAGGCTGTTTGAGTAAGGAATAGTCCCGACAACGAAGGAGATAGCCTAATTGATGATGTTGCATTCGATTCACGAATTGGGGAGTCCCGTAGAAGCCGTCCAAGCGCACAATGGCTTTGCTTCCCGATAGACTATAGTGCTGCAAATAGTGCTGGATCACTTCACAGGCACGATCTAAATCGGGTCCAGGTGTGCCATTTCCAGCAGACTCAAATGTGCCTAACCACTCGGTCGTATGCGCTTGACTAACTGCGCTCCGAGTGCGAATGCCTTCTCCACGTTTGCGTCCCAAGTAGCCCGGTCGGACTGCTGCTTGGCTGCGTCGTCGAACGCTCGGATAGTTCTCTTGCTGGGTCACAGATCGTTGCTGTGCCACTTGATGCGTTCCATCCACATCAAACACCCAATATCGTTCTCCAGTTCGATCTAGCAGTCCGCCGTTGTGGTCGCAATCAAACCCATGTTCGAGTAAATCTGCTTCAAACAACGTTCTCAGTTGCTCGACGCTCGGACCTTCGATTGCGCTCAGAAACCGCGATACGGTTGATGCTACTGGACATTGCTGCCGTTGCCACACTGATAAGACAACAGATTCCACACTGGCAAGTTGCACAAAAAACTCTTTGAGTGTTTCGACTCCACTGATAGCATAAGCTAAGAGCAACAGGACAAAATCGCAAACTTCGTACTGTCCCATGCGCCCTCGACTGACCTTGACCTGCTGTTGCAAGGCGTTGCACATTAATGGGATGAGATCGATCATGAGGACATGAACTGTCTCCATTGTTCCTCTACTGCTGTGACCAAGAATGGTCATCGTCGCGGCAAACAGAATTACCGCTGTCAGTCCTGTAGGCGGCAGTTTATTGAGTCCTACTCAGTGCAAGGCTACTCGGATGAGGTCAAACAACACTGTCTGACTTTGTATGTCAATGGCATGGGTTTTCGAGCAATTGAGCGCTCAACCGGGGTTAGTCACAATACTGTGATCAACTGGGTGAGACAATCTGGGATGGCGCTCACCGATGCCCCCCAAAGCCAAACGATTCCAAAACTTGCCCAAGTCGATGAGTTGCAAACGTTTGTCGGATCAAAAAAAACAAAATCTGGATTTGGACAGCGGTGAATGGACACGAAGCTGGAATTTTGGCGTGGGTGCTAGGAGACCGCAGTGCAGCGACATTTTGGAAACTGTGGTTGGTGCTGCGGTGTTGGGGATGTTTCCTCTACATCACCGATGGTTATCCAGTCTATCGATGCTTCATTGATGACCTTGACCACTTGGTGAGTAAGGTTGCAATGACTCGTGTGGAAGGAGAAAATAGTCGGTTACGGCACTATCTGGCTCGACTGCACCGCAAAACATTTTGCTATTCCAAGTCAAAGGAGATGTTGCGCTATTCGATTCGGTTGCTGTTGCACTATCTCAAGCTAGGAACTGTTCCGATTCCTGGGTCACCATCCTATTAATGTGCAACGCCTGTTGCAATCGGTCGAGTAGTCCAGTGGTGCGCCAGTATTCTCCCAACAACAGCACTTCTGCTAACCAAGGCGGTGTAGCGGGATTGTCATCTGGATGACTCGTCAGTTCAATCCCGGCTTCGGTCGAATTGAGCATGATTTCGGACATTGTAGCTTGCCTCCATGCTTCTGAATATCGCTACCTCCTTTTTCTGGCGATCTCACTCTGATCCGCTCATCGACAGCAATCCAGCGTTACACTTTGTATCTCGTTGCGCATCTCGTGGGTGTGCCAATGTAATTGACGGGAGACAACTGCCTTCACTGTGGGTTTGTAGCACTTGCCGAATTTGCTCTGGACTCACATGACGGCGGTAGTAAAGACTGTCAAAGTTCTCCAAAAACGTTTGATTGCAAGCAGGACACAGATAGCGCTGATGACCGTTGGGCATCTTGCCATGTTTATAAGCTTTAGCGTGACCGCATAGAGGACATTCCATCGATTGGCTTCCTGTGAAGATCCACCTCTACTCTACTGTGCCGCGTCAATTACTTTTGGGCTTCGCGTCAATTAGAACAAATGCTCAAATCCTTGCAAATATACAGCGATCGCATCTCAGTATAATTGTCGCGAACCCGGTTTGTAATTGACGCGGCATATCTACCAACCCCACATTAATTTAATGCACTATCAACAAACGAAAGTCACGACTCGGTTAGTCGTGAGCTACTTTAACTAGATCTGGCAGCATAGCTGCTTCAAATCCACCGCAGCACAACGAGCAGGATGAACATCGCGAGCTTGGGCTTGGTACGATATTTCTACCTATCCCACATTAGTTTGACGCACTATCTCTAATTGTTTGGGGATTCTTAAAGATACAATACTTCTCTAAGAATTTACTTTCCTCCTTCAGTTCTAGCAGTTAACCAGCCCGAGAAGAGAAAATCTGAAGATCAACTCGGCGCAGTTCCCGCAGTGATAACAGTTTTGCTTTAAAGGTTTTCTGGAATTCACTAGAAAGGGAATTGGCTCGATGTAGACAATCAACTAAAAATACATTAGCCCAGTAATAGGACTTGAGTTGATGTTGTTCTGACGTAAATT
Source organism: Leptolyngbya sp. UWPOB_LEPTO1 (assembly GCF_017302695.1). Taxonomy (NCBI): domain Bacteria; kingdom Bacillati; phylum Cyanobacteriota; class Cyanophyceae; order Leptolyngbyales; family Leptolyngbyaceae; genus Leptolyngbya; species Leptolyngbya sp. UWPOB_LEPTO1. The sequence goes on from NZ_JAFLCJ010000050.1 coordinate 3,416, forward strand.
TCCACTCGCAACCCAGATCACAGATTTGCATCAATAACTCTCTCAGTTGTTCTGCCCAGATAATCCCCTGAGTTCGACACCACAGTTCTAGCTGGATTGGTTGTTGTTCAGCCGCTCGGAAAACTTCCCTAGCCTGGTTGAAGGCTACATAGATAGACGGCTCTAATAACGGATGCTTCAGGTTCAGCATGGAAGAGATGCACTGTGCTTGTTGCGGTTCTGGAGACTCTAGAAATTGATCAATATTGTGCGAAAGCTGACTTAGTCTTGCTTCTAATGCCAAGTTTGGAGGGAGTTTAGTGAGTAGACTTTCATCCAACTTGGTGGCAAGAACGAATTCCAAATCCTGGTTGCAACTGTAGTAAAAGGCACGTAATGCACTCATGGAATGCGAGGAAGAAGAGAGCGCAGAGGCTTTTTGATCGAGCCATTGCAAGAACGATCGCAGATTTACGTTGGATTGAACTGAGCGATCGACCTGTTGTTTCAGTAACTCTAACAGCAACTCACTATTCGACAATAAATCAATCGTCAGAAGAATGACATCGTGCCACCGTGAGTCGAAAACATGACTTGCCAAATGGTAGAAAGGATGCTGAGTTTTCCAGCGACTCCGCTGAAGTTTCTGAGCGAGAGAAGGCAGTAATTCTGGATAGCAAGATGAACTTGAATCGATAGTAGACGAAGGAAGTTTCGTTCGGGTCTGTGCAAAAATTCGTCGTGCTGTGAGATATTCTTGCAAGGCGAGATGAGAAAAAGAATAAACTTCGTGAGCTTGCTCTACCAATAATCCTGTGTTAACCGTGAGGGTTCTGAGGATAGCTTCACTTTCTAACAACAGTGCTTCATAGCTCGAAGAGACTTCTGGCAATTGTATTAAGTAATCGAAGATCGCAGAGAGAATGTCTTTTTTCTCAAAAAAGTACTGTCCTACCTCAAAGCGAAGTTCAGCAATCTGGCTCAAAAGAGTCATGTAGTCAGCCAGCTCTAGTGGCACTGAACTGGCTTCTCGATCGATGTTTCGTAAGCGATCCCAACGGAACAGCAGTAATTCCAAAATCGTTTGATATAGGCGCGATCGCCGTGTGGGAAATAGTTGTTGTTCCCGGAAGACCCAACAGAGCACATGCAAAAGCAGGGGAGTTTTGGCAATGTCGTGTAAGCGATAATTGTGAGGCTGTAATAGATGGTCTACAAACTGTTGGGCAATCTCTGCACTATCTTGGCGATCAGTATCAAACGCAGCAAACCATTTTTGAACAAAGCATTGTATCTGACCGTCGCTGAGATCGGCTAACTCCACCGCCATAAATCCTCGATAGCAAATATCGGGAACTCCTAAGCGACAAGTCAGCACGATGCGATTGTTAGGATAAGTCTCAGAAAAGTCCTGCACAGCGCTATGAAGACAGTTGCGATCGTTCTGTGAAAGCTCGTCTAAACCATCCAACAATACAATGATTCTGCCTTCGCGAAGAATCTGTTGGAATGCGGGAAAACGCAGACCTGTTTCTTGGCACTGTTGAAATAAAAAGCTTTCTATACCCTCATGCGGTAACCGACTGAGTTCAGCAGTGAACCGCCGCAAGGGAATGAAAAAGGGAACTCGCGCCAAAGCATCCTCGTATGTGAGGTGTTGTAATGCGAGAGATTGTAATAACGTAGTTTTACCAGACCCAGGCTTGCCATAAATTAAGAGATGAGGAGATTCAGCGAGGAGATCTTGGGCTCTCCGTTTCAGATCTCGAGTAGAGTCCTGAAGCTGATTCGTATTTCTTGGAGAATGACACTGCTGAGAATTCGATAGATGACGAATATAAAGCTGTTGGAGTTCGGTAGCTTCTACCCAACGATGGCAGGTTAAAGCAGGCAATAATGAGAGATCAGTATAGAGCTGTTCTAGCGGCTTCTCGCCATTAAATATGGTGTGCAGTGAACTACAGCGTTGCTGAGTCCGATCGTACAATTTTTCCTGTAACCACTGCCAGTTTGGAAATTCGTCTATTTCTATCGGCTCTTGAGTTATTTCTAGAGGTGTATGAGTAGAGGAGATCTCTTCCTGAGCGATCGGTTGCACGTCTGGAGCATCCCAACTTGGCAGGTCAGCAATCTCTTGCCAATCGAGATCTAACTGAAAACAAATATCAATAAACAAATGTCGCTCGATTGGACGACCCGAGAAAAATTTCCAGACTGACTGACGAGTTTGCAGCCCGACTGCACTCGCTAAATATTCCTGCGTCCATTCACGCCGTTCAAAGGCACGCTTTGCTCTTGTGATGCCAGCACTGGATGCTTTGAGTGATCGCTTTGCCATAGGTTCTCCTTTATCTGTTCATTGCTAAGGTTCATCGCTGTATTAACTTAGAAACAGCTCTTGGATTAGAAGTGAGGTTGGATTCCCTTTGCTTAACAAAGGTCGAGCTCAATTGATACAGATGAATTAATCGCAACAAGGAACACCGCGAGGAGTCAGAGAAATATCACGATATCGCGATCGCACTACCCTAGGAATAGGTATTGTACTACCGATTCAATCGTGTTTTTAGTCCTCATGAAGATGTAGGGCGTTGGCACTTAATTCTCCTTCCATACAATTGACTTTATAATCCGGAAAATCATTAAAAAGATCAAATGAAAGTTGAAAATTTTATTGATATCTTTGCTAGCTTAAAAAAGTAAAAAATACAGGAAGCGAAATTTCAGTAATTTCTCTCAAGTCATTGATAAATATTCAGTGGTAAGTAAAAAGTGGAGTTAAATATAAGCTGACAATATGAGATAGAAAAGCAGTTTAACTAATATTTATCAAAGGTACCTACTCCCTTTCAGACTAAGCTCAACGCTGAAAGCAGATCAGGTGTTCGGTTAGCTTTGGGTTGCTCAAACTGTTCCACAATAAATATGAATTAAATGTGAAATTGAATGTGAAATTATGCTCATTTATAGCGTCTAAACATGCTGTAAATCGATAGTGTATATTTTATTGATTGAATGAGTAGTCTGAATAGAGAATAATGTTAGCTATAAGTAAAAAACTACTAATACAAATTTGCTTGTTTTTTAGTTTGTAATTCCTATTTAATTCGTCAAACTCTTTAGAATAAACGCGAATGTTTTGAGGGATTTTGTAAAGTACAATTCCTCAAAACATTCGGCACAGGATTCATTGACAATGGCTGTTCATGAATCGTTGATGGCTAACTGAGCAATCTGTTTAAGCGCTGACGTAGAACAGCCCAGTTAATGGGTTTTGTAATGTAGTCCGTTGCACCAGAATCAAAAGCGCGATCGACCGACGTAGAATCATCCAAGGCAGTGATCATCAGAATGGGAACGGGTTGAACTGCGATCGCTCCATCATTCGATGAGTTTTGTAAATACCGCAGTTGTTGACAGCACTGAAATCCATCCATATCCGGCATCAGTGCATCCAGTAGAATCAAGTTCGGTTGATGGGTTTGAAAGAGTGAGATTGCTTCTTCCGCATTTTTGGCTTCAATGACTCGATGCCCTTCTTTTGCAATGATGCCTTTCAGAATGGAGCGCATGGAGCGATCATCATCGACAACCAGAACCAGGGAGGCATTTTGAGACGAGGGAGAAAGCATCATTTCTGTAGTGGAAGCGTCGGGCACAGTAGAGAGGCCGCTTTGTAAGGAATCCACCACCACACTTGCACTCTCAGCATCGACTGGTGGAGAAAAGAGGAATCCTTGCCCATATTGGAGACCAATTTCCTTGACTCGTTGGAGTTGCTCTTCTGTTTCAATTCCTTTTGCGATCGCAAGCATGTTTAGATCCTTCGCTAAGATGACAATCGTTTCTAGTAGATTCGACAAGCCCTTATCTGGCCCAATACGTCCGATTAAAGATGGGGCAATCTTCAGAGCAGCAACTGGAAAACGATGGAGATAATCCAGGCTTGTGTAGCTTTCTCCAAAGTTGTCAATGCAAACCGGAATTTGGCGAATTTGCAATTGGAGTAGAATAGAAGTAGTCGCAGCAGCATCTTCCATCGCAACTTGATCGTCAACTTCTAGCATCAGGCAAGAGGTTGGAAGTTGGTAAGTTGCCAAAGCACGATCAATTTGAGGAATTAAGTCTGGGTGGAAAAACTGACGGCTACTTAAATTAATGCAGAGCTTGAGATCGTAATTACTCTGCGATCTCCACAATTGTAGCTGCCGGCAAGCTTCCTCTAAAAGCCACCATCCGAGGGAAATAATCAATCCGGTTTCTTCGGCAGCCGGAACAAATTCTGCTGGGCAAATCAGCCCACGGGTTGGATGTTGCCAGCGAACCACGGCTTCTAAGCCCCAAATTTTGCCGCTCCGTAGGTCTAAAACGGGTTGGTAGTAGACCCGAAACTCAGATTGATTCAGAGCATCAGACAGATCGGCATTCTTGACCACTGCGCGGCGCAAAATCCGGTAGTATTGTTGGCTAATCGCGAAGGGAGTAAAGTATTCCTGAATGTAGCGATACCCTGATTGTCCCATGCGCTGGGTCATTTCTGGATCTTTGGCAAGATACCGAATAAAGCCTGCGAGCCCTTTGCTGTCCCCATTGTTGATAGCAGCACCACAGTTTGCATCTGCCACTAGCGATCGCAGATAAGAATGCTTTTCACAAATAATCGCCACTGGGCGACCTGCCGATAATGCGGAGTAGAATTTACTAGGCGCGACTAATCCTTCCATGCCCGTATCTACGCTCACTAACGACAAATCACATGCGGTTAGGGATTGAGGCAGCAAGGATTTGTCTTGGTAGGGCAAAAACCGACAATTGGTTAGCTTCAATGCTTTGATCTGCTCCATTACGGCTGCTTGTTTGGGGCCTCCACCAATGAACAAGAATTCCACAGGTTCATTTTTTAGCTCGATCGCAGCGCCCAATATGGTATCCATATCGTGGCAGCGTCCCATGTTGCCTGAATACAGTACCGTGAAGGTATCGACAAGCTGATGTTCTTGAGCAAAGGCATTTGTGCATTTGGCGATCGGTTTGATCCAAGTTGGATCGGCCCAGTTATGAATGATCGTGATTTTATCTGCGACTTCTGGCACTTTTGCCACAATGCGATCGCGCATCGTATGGCAAGGAACAACGATGGCATCAGCGGCATTCCACACCCGACGATTCACAGCATCCCAAAACCGAATCAGCCAATGATTTTGGGACAAAACGCGCAGTTCGACTGCGACTTCGGGATAGAGATCATACACCAGCGTCACGAATGGGATGTTGAACAGTAGCTTCAACATCCAGCCAATTACTTGCAAAAATGGTGGTTCACTGGTTAGCAGCAAGACATTGCCGCGATGCTCTGGCTTGAGCAAGTGCCAGATGGCATGAGCGCAAAACGCCAAACTGCTTACAGTCCGACCTGCCCACTTTCGAGAACCCCCTCTTAGAAAACGCGATCGCCGCACCAATACCTTGTCCATCCACTCAGTATCAGGTGCCGTTTGAGTATCAAACGCATAGCTCGGCTGTCCCGTAAAGACTTGTGCCTCAATTCCCTGCTTCGACAAGTTCTGAGCAAGTTCATCCATAAATTGCCCTGTGGCAGCAAAATCCGGGGGATAGAACTGAGTCACGAGCGTCAGTTGCACCTCTGCGGTCGATCGCGAAGGCTGTTCTGGTTGAAATAGCTGTCTCAACCGACGAAGAAAATTTTGTCCGAAAGCAGTGAAAAATCGCAACATAATTGTCAATCTGTGAAAGCACAATCCAATACGGTTAACAGCAAATACACCCGGTAACTGGCAGCGGTTCTGAATAATGGTGAAATTTAGCCAATGATTCAACTTGCTTGCAGGCAACTCTGATGATTAGCGCTGTGTAGTCCGCTGAGCAGAAATCCAACGGCTCCAAAGTTTATGTCCTAGAAGTGCAGCAATCAGGATGAGTCCGATACTACTATGCATTTCAAAAGGAACTGGGACAGGTTGAGCGTTTTTGAGACTGATGGTCGAATCCTGTCCCAGGTTAGCCGAACTGAAAATTTGATTGAAGTTTTCCAGACCTAAATCCAGAACAAGCAGTCCATCATTAAAGTCATTGTCACTGCCAGCACCTGCAATGTCTTCATACCCAAGGATAAATACGGGAACGTTTGCTTTCGGATCTGCATAAGCAAGCCAGAAAACAGGACTGCTTGGATTGTAAGGACTAACAGGATTAGTCTGAGAATCGGTACTGAGCGGCGTAGCACCAGGATTTACGACTCCATTGGGAATAACAGAGAAGTTGATCTGAGTTCCAGCGCTCAGTTCGGAGAGCTGAACCCAGTCTCCCCGTCTTAGAGGGGCATTAGCCGAGGACAAGACACTGTCAATACCAGACAGATCAGAAAAGACAGTTGCTTCGCCTAGCGTATTTCCAGTTGCCGAGATCTGAATCGGAGAGCGATACCCGGCTCCTTCATTCAGAAAGGCGATACGGGGAGCATAATCGCTGCTCAAAAAGAGCTTGCTACTGTCAACCAGCCAGAGGTTACTGGACGAGAGATTGACGGCAACCCGCTCTTGGGTTGCCAAATTATCGTATTTAGTCAGATCGAACCAAGTTGAACCCGGCACATAGTGCTGAATAGGGCCAACAGAAATTGTAGTTGAAGTCACAGAATAATCTCCTAATTAATTGATGAACTCAAAGCATTAAAAGGAATTCGTCAGAGTGACTGGTTCTCTATCGCAGTGGGGCGAATGGCTGAGATCGCCGTTGTCAGAGTCAGTACGGATGACGCGCTGTTTCAGGGGGCAAGCTGGGTTCCCGGCATAGATTGTCATGGGATCAAGTGATCGTCTGGCAACACTTCCCAAACTCAAAACGGCACCTTGACCCACTGTGACACCCGGCCCAATCAGGGCACCCGCTGCTACCCAACTCCCTGTTTCAATCGTGATTGGAGCAATTTTGAGGCTGAAGTGGGGATGGCTCCAATCATGATTGCCCGTGCAAAGATACACAGATTGCGATAGGCAAACGTGACTCGCGATCGTAATCGGTGCGAGATTATCGAGCCAAGCATTCTCGCCAATCCAAACAGCATCACCGACCGTAAGCCGCCAGGGAAATTTAACCCGAACACCCGGCTTAATCCGAACCTGACACCCGATCGTGGCACCAAAGGCACGTAGTACGCTAACCTTCAACCAAGACCACGGCAACCAGTAACTCTGAACCATCGGTGAGCCGATGAAATACCACAGCAGTTGCTGCCAGAAAGGAGCACCTGCTGTGTAGTCGCCTGGGTGATAGTTGGCAAGATTAACGTTTAGCATTGGAACCAAAAATTTGATAGTTGAGTTGAGCGATGAAACCTTGAGAGCGAAACCCAGATCCCGTTTGTCCTGTGAATACCCATACGATTGATCTCACAATGTCTCGACCAACTCGTAAGGGAGATTCAGGAGGCTTATGAGAAGGAACAACTACAGGGGTAACACGAATGCCACGATGTCCAAGAATAATGGTCGCGATCGCGGTTGCCCTCGGCATGTGAAAATCACAAGTAATCAGGTAAATATGGCGAACGTGATGCTGCTGTAGCACATCGACCAGGGTTGTGAAGTTAGTAATCGTGTCCGTAGCTCGGCGATCGTAATCAATGCGTGTTCGATCAATTCCTGCTGCTTGAAACAGGCGATCGGCTTTCTCCGTATCCATTCCAGACGAAATCCAGATCTTGAGATCAGGATGGGTTTTCGCAAATTCTGCGGTAAAGATCTCCCGCTCATCTCCCCCTCCTAATGTCAAAATTGCCTGGGGACTTGGTGCTTGTAGAGTCGAAATTATCAGCCGTATCGGTAAGTAGCTGAGAAGTCCGAGTAGAAGGATTGCGCCTGCCCAGCACAATCGTCTACATAGAGCTTGATGAGCATCAGTAATTTTTTCTAGCGAGAAAGACATCGACATAAATTAACGATGCTCATAACGGCAATAAAGTGTTTGCTATAAGCGAATTCATGTCTAGTGTTGAATAAGTTTGATTGCGATCGAGTTTGTGTAGGTGTTTAATTTCTGTATACGTTGAATTGCAAACAAGATACGCTCGATATCAAACATGCTCTACCTAGAATCAGAACAACGTGATTTCAGGTTGAACTATGACGCTTTCTCAAAATTCTCAAGGTGCGGCTGAAGATCCTCGCGATGACAGAGAATCAATTGCCACTCCTTCTCCTATGCCCACGACTGAAAGCACATCAAGCGGCATCTATTTCCTGAAAACGCTGCCTGTCTTGCGCAGCATTGGCTATGGGCTGTTGTCAATTTCGTTTGTCGATTTGCTGTATATTTTACTTCCCTTAAACCTAACCAATCCGGTCTGGGAGTATCGAATCACAGGGGATCTTATTCGATTAGTTCCTGTGCCTATGCTTGCCTTTATGTTAGTGTTCTATGGTGAAACAGCCGCGCGCCGTCGTCTCGAACGCCCCATTCTCCGTACCCTTTCATGGAGTACGTTGTTGTTTGGTGTTGTTTTACTCCTCATGATTCCATTAACTGTGATCAACACGATGCGAATCAGTAGCTATAACAATGACCAGATCAGTACTCAAATTAGACAACAAAAGCTGCAATTAGATAATACGAGAAGCCAGCTTGAGAAAGCAGACTCTTCCCAGCTTCAAAATTTGATTCCAATCCCGGATCAGAAGACAGGGAACTTGCCGAATGCACCGAAGAACCCGGAGGAAGCGAAAGCACAGATTTTATCAAATCTCCAAAAAGCGCGTGAAACTGCCGAAAATCAAGCAACCGAAGCGCGTAAAAACGTAAAAGAGAACTTGACTAAAAATAGCATCAAGCTGATTCTTGAAGCCCTAATTGCGGGATGTCTCTTTCTCTACACTTGGTATGTAACAGGCTGGGCACGACGGCGTTTTGCCAATGCGTATGAGGATAAGGCTCAAGAGCTTGACCCTACGATTGCGAAGAAGCTTCCTCCATCACGTCGTCGCCGTCGTCGCTAGAACTATGATGGATCAACATTCTCCAAATCGAGTCTTCGCGATCACTGGAGGAGGATTAATTCTCCTCCATCTCTTGCTGACTTGGAAATGGACAGGAAGTACCGATCAGTTTGTGCTAAATGTTCTGTTTTGGATGGCGATCGTGTTGCTTTTATGGCATAAGCGATTTCATTTGCACCTCCAAAGCAGTCGATTCGCGAGCGGATTGGGTGCATTACTCATGGGGTTACTTTTGGTCAAGAGCCTATCGTTACTACAGGCAGAACCCGAATTCATTCGCCTATTTCCAGCATGGGCTGCACTCTCATTCGGATTGATTGCCTCTGGATTTCGACTGCGCCAATACTGGCGAGAAATACTCATTATCTTGACCTTAGTTATTCCGCCGGGTAGTGTAGAGCGATTTGTTGAGTGGTCGATCGGGAGCAAAATTCAAGCTTTGATTGCTAAAAGTACTGCTTTTGTTCTACATTACATCGGATTCAATGTCATCTATAAAGGCACCGAAATCGCTTCGACGAAGGGAATGGTGCGAGTAGAATACGCTTGTACAGGAATCAATATTTTATTTTTACTGTTGCAATTATCAATTCTTGTGCAGTTAGTCTTTCCAGTATACGGCTGGCGATGTCGCAACCTCTTCCCGATTGCAATTCTACTGGCTTGGGCTTTGGTCACACTCCGTGTTGCCCTCATGGTTACTGCGATCGATAACCGCTCAACTTTTGAGTATTGGCATGGAGAGCAAGGTAGCCAAATCTTTTCAACGGTCGCGATCGTTGCTTTTGCCTGTCTTAGCCACTGGTTGCTAGAAGAGAGCGAAACGGTTGCAAATGAGAAAATTCCTAATGATTCTGATCCGTCATGACCTCGCATTCTCGCTCCGTTTTTCTTAAAACGATCGCCCTCAGCGTAACATTGACGCTACTCTACGTGGTCGTCAAACCGACCTCTTCTCCACCAGCCAATCCCGAAGCTTCGTTACCCAATCATCTCTCTCTGCCCGGTTGGGAAGCTCAGAAGACTCAATCGATCGAACCATCCCCCTCGAACTCGAAATACAATCGAATCGTATCAGGACAACGTTATCTTTATCGACAAGGCGATCGCTCTTTACAGATTGCTGTTCGTTATGTTGTTGAGACGGAAGGAGATATCGGTCAGTTCATCGCGGACACGGATGAGTCATGGGGTAAAACGCCAATTTCATTTGAAGATCGGCAATCTACTCAAGGCTTTTATCGACTCTTCACGCAACAGAACCAAGCTTATCTCCAAAGCTGTCTGAACTTGAATGGGCATACCACAGTGACACAAACTCAGTTTCGGCAAAATGCTTATCGTCAAGCGTTGCAGCCAGAGCAGTGGCTCAATTGGTTGATCAGTCAACGCCCCTTATTAGAACGCCGCTGCTTTTGGATACAAATTTCTACTCCTGTTGTAGAACAGAACATTCATCTTACCCATGCCACGCTAGAACAGAGTTGGAAAACACTGGTTTCGAGTTGGAGATCGGATTAATCATGACGGTTGCTATAGCCTTGATAGCGTTAAGGCGGCTTCTGTTAAAAGATTTACCCAGGCTTTAGAATAGTCCTCATTCTCTCAGAAATCTAGGAACAATCGGGTGGACAGAATCGATGAGCGCACACAAGACCCCATCGTCACTGCCTATCAGGT
>NZ_JAFLCJ010000051.1:0-13596 GCF_017302695.1 Leptolyngbya sp. UWPOB_LEPTO1
TCACAACTTCCCGCTCGACTTGGCTGCTGGTGAAGTTGCACCTGTTGCAATGAGCGCACCTGCAATCAACGGTTAATCTTTAACTGATTTGAGCAAAATGAAGCCCTCCAGAAATGGGGGGCTTTTTTGTATGAATTATTTCCAGCGCTTTGCTGATTTGAGAAACCCTTTATTCTGTGGGTTTGATGATTGGGCGATCGCTGACAGGTACATATGACGTTTGATCTGCCATCATCTCAATTCTTTGCTTTTCCGAGTTCCCAAATCTGGTAAGAGTTTGTGCTTCAAGAAAAGTGTGCTGAATTCTTGATTGGCTTTGAGCTTCGGCTGCACTCAACTCACAAAAAACTTAGATCTTAGAGCGTTGAGCAGAGCCGAGAGGAGATACAAGCAATTTCTCTAGCCGCGACTACAGCAGTCCTAAATCGGCTGTGAAATAGGGGAATGGAGAGCAATTTCCCCATTCCCCAACTTGCAAGATCTTACAAACCAAACAGGAGTGCTATAGGCTCTGCACCATAGTTTAAGAAGCGAGAGCAACAGCCCAGAATTCTTCTTAAATTGGTGCTAGTCTGAGCAGTTCCTAACTTAGAAATCGTCAATTCCCTCCACAGTCCAAGCAGGATCAGGAAGCGATGGAATGTAAGCTCCGAGTACGAAATTGCCGTTGTTGAGATACCAAACTGCATTCGAGCCAGTCAAGCGATCGCGCCACAATAAATCAAGCTGGTTATCTTGGTTATATTCTCCAATGCCAACAATATCCCAAGTTGGCAACGCATTTTCCAACTTGATGCTTCGACTCAATTGGATTCCATTCATAATCCAAATGCCATTTTCACCCGTCACCAGATTGCGCCAAACGATATCCGTTTGACCATCGCGATTAAAGTCTGCAAAACCTCTAATTTGCCAATTTAAATCGATTGCAGGATTGATTACGCCACGAGTTAATCGAGTGCGATCGAACAACCAATATGCAATTTCACCTGTCGTCGGATTGCGCCAGATTAAATCAAGACTGCGATCGTTATTCATATCGGCAACCCCTTCTAACCGCCAGTTAGTATCCATTGCAGGCAGAATTGAGCTGCTCGAAGAAAACTGAGTCCCATTGAATGTCCAGAATGCGGTTTCACCCGTTTGGTCGTTTCGCCACAATAGATCGGGAGTGCCATCACCACTAAAATCATCGACTGCCAAAATCTTCCAAGTGGTCGGGACATCCCATCCTAACGGAACAGTAACTTTCTCACGAACTTGCCCATTCTGTGTCAGCCAAATCGACAATTCGCGGGTTCGCAAATTCCGCCAAACAATATCAGCATCGCCATTGCGATCGAAGTCTCCCGTTCCTTGAATCTCCCAATCGCGGCTTAAGGTTTCTAACATGGTCGTGCGATTAAACACATCTTGATTCACTCGCCAGATGCGGTTTTCACCCGTTTGATAGTTCCGCAGAACAATCTCACCTTTTCTTTGGTTGCCGATCAAACCGACCCCTTCGATTGCCCAATTGCGATCGGGTAGGCTCGGCAAGAGCGCATACGCTCCAAATACCTCACGCGCCATGTACCAAATTGCCATTTCTTGTGTCACAGTATTGCGCCACAACAGATCTAAACTCTGATCTCCATTGAAATCGTAAACTTGCTCAAGCTGCCAACTCGTCGGTGGAACAGATTGAATAAAAGAACTGCTTTGGAGTTCGCCATTTCGTAGGAACCAGATTGCGTTCTCACCTGTTCGCTGATTGCGCCAGAACAAATCGACAAATCCATCTCGATTAAAGTCGCCCGACGTGATCGGTCGCCAAGCAATATCTGGAACTTTCTGCAAGAACTGGCTCGATTTGATATTGGTTCCGTTCATGAACCATAGGGCTGTTTCTCCGGTGCGCGTATTTGACCAGAAAATGTCTGCGTTGCCATCGTTGTCAAAGTCGGCAACAACATCAATTTGCCAGCTTGTGTCTGCAACTCTCGTAATGAAAGATGATGAACTCAACGCTGTATCACGCATGAACCAGATCGCATTCTCACCTGTGCTGACATTGCGGAAGAGGATGTCTGGTTTGCGATCGCGGTTAAAGTCTGCAATTCCCTTGACTTCCCAACTACTATCGGTGGTCGGCAGCAGACTTCCTCTGAATGAGAGATCAGGAGCCATTTGCCAAATTGCAGTTTCTCCAGTGCTAGGGTTGCGCCAGAGGAGATCCGTGTCGCCATCGCCATCGAAATCGGCTGAGCCAGCGATTTGCCAACGCGGGTCTGGTACGGTGAAGAAGGGGATCTCGCGCTCTAATAAGCTGCCGGATGGAAGCCAGAGCATGTTTTCTCCAGTGCGCTGATTGCGCCAGAGAATGTCATACGGCGAATCCGTTGTGTCACCGCCCGGAGGAGTGTCATCTTCGGTGATTGTCGCGGTGGCTGATCCTGTCTGAATGGTTGCACCAGATGCATTGCTGAGTGCGACTTGGAAAGTTTCATTACCTTCAAACTGCGTATCACCTAAAGCGTTCACAGTGATTGTCTTTTTCGTCTCATTGGCTGCAAATGTTAGTGTTCCTGATGCAGCAACATAATCGTTGCCTGTAATCGTGGCGGTTCCATCTACAGTGCTGTAACGGACTGTAACGGGAACTGGGCTGGCTTCACTGAGACTCACCTCAAACGTAAAGGGAGTGATACCGCTATTGCCTTCTGCAAGACTAGGTGGAACTGCTGCGATCGATAGCCGTGGCAATGCTTCATCGTTGATGATTGTTCCCGTTGCACTGCCATCTGCAATTTGAGCATTGCTAGGTTCGCTCAATTCAACGGTAAAGGTTTCATCGAGTTCAAACTGGGTATCTCCGATCGCTTGAACGGTGATAGTCTGCTCAGTTTGTCCAGGCGCAAAGGTGACAGTTGTGGGAGTCGATACCGTTGCAAAATCATTCCCATCTGCTGTGCCGTTCTTCGTAACATACTTCACGGTTACAGTCTCGCTACTGGGATTCGAGAGACGGACTTTGAATTGAATCGGGGTTGTGCCAGAGTTGCCTTCTAACACTGGGGTGGCATCGTCGATCGTAATGGTTGGGCGGAAATCATCGCTGAGAATTGTTCCGATGCCTTGATTTGGAGCCGTGAATAGATCGGCGTTTGTTGGAGCAGAAAGACGAATTGAGAAAGCTTCATCAAGTTCAAATTTGCGATCGCCTCGGACTTTGACGGTGATTTGCTGGCTGGTGACACCTGGAGTAAAAGTGAGCTTACCTGATGCAGCTTGATAGTCGTTATCGCTGACCAGTGCTGTGCCATCAACCGTTGTGAAATCGACGGTAATTGCTTCACTGCTTGGATTTGAGAGCGAAACGGTGAAGATTGCATCGGTGAATGCTCCGTCTACATTGCCTTCTGAGACAACGACATTGCCAATGCTAATCGTCGGGCGAGCATCATCGTTATTGATTACGCCTTTTGCTGTTGATAGCGACGATAGGGTCGCATTGGTGGGATTGAAGAGTTCTACAAAGAAATCTTCATTCGGCTCAAATTTTGTATCTCCTCGAACCACGATCGAGATTTCTTTTTCGGTTTCGCGAGGTGCAAAAGTCAGTGTTCCAGGGGCTGTGAGTCCTGTATAATCTCCATCTGCGACGGTTGCTGTGCCGTCTAGGGTGCGATATTGGACGGTGACCGTATTGGTTGTAGGTTGTAGCAGCTTAACTTTGAAGGTGTAGGTTGTGTTGCCGTTGCCTTCGCTAGCAATGACATCATCAATTCGGATCGTCGGAGTTGGAGCATTGTCATCATTGAGAATGGTTCCTTGTGCTTCGCTGTTGCTAGAGAGCGTTGCTCCAATTGGGTCGCTTAAGCGAACAAAGAAGGTTTCATCTGGTTCAATTCCGTCGATTCCAGAATCCGTTGCAACATTAACCGTGATCGTTTGCTCGGTTTGTCCAGGTGCAAAAATTAAGGTTCCATTTGTAGCGGCAAAATCTGCGGGAGAAGTCGCAGTGCCGTTAGCAGTTGTGTAGTTGACGCGGATTTCTTCGCTACTCGGATTGTTCAGCGTGACCACGAAGACAAACGGAGTTGTGCCAGAATCGCCTTCGGCTTGTGCTCCAGTGCGAGAGGAAATCGATAACTGCGGTGCTGCGTCGTCGTTGTTCAATACACCCAGTCCGTCCGTTGCGGTGGGAGAGAGATCTGCATTAACTGCATCTTCTAAACGGACAATAAACCGTTCGGTTGGCTCGAATTTACGGTCGGCAATGGCTTGAACTGTAATGGTCTTCTCGGTTTCACCAGGATTAAAAGTGATGGTTCCATTTGTTGCCACATAATCATTGTCGGCAACGGTTGCAGTGTCATCGATCGTCCGATATTTTACCGTTACGGTTTGAGTGGTCGGATTCGAGAGACGGATCGTAAAAGGATAAGCGGCAGCCGTTGGGTCATCTTCGCTTAAAGGTGTGCTTGCAATCCCGATCGTGGGTCGCTGGTCGTCGTTTTTGATGGTTCCGATCGCGCTTCCAGTTCCTGCGATCGTCGTATTGACTGGATTCGATAAGGTGAGCGTGATCGTTTCGTCGTCTTCCAGCTTGTTGTCGTTTGTTGTTTGAACTGTGACGGTTTTTGTACGCTCATTTGGAGCAAAAATTAGGGTCTGAGTCAGACGAGTGTAATCAGAATCGCTGAGTAATGCGGTTCCGTCACTAGTCGCAACATCAATGCGGATTTCATCACTACTGGTATCTGAAAGCGACACTTCAAAGGAAAGAACTCCACCTTCATTCACAGTTGCAGGCGAGACGCTAATCGATGGGAAGGTTAAATCATCGTTTTGAATGGTTCCAAGACCGATCGCATCTGTTGGAATCGTTACTAAGCTTGGAGTTGTCGTGTTCAGCTTTACGGAGAACGTTTCATCTTGTTCCCGTCGGCTATCTCCTGTCGCATTGACAGTAATCGTTTGCTTGGTTGTTCCGGGTGCAAATCGAATTGTTCCGCTTGCTGTTTGATAGTCGTTGTCTGAGACGAGTGCCGTTCCGTCTTCGGTTGTGTAGTTGAGGACAATTTCTTGATCGCTCGCATTGGATAAGCTGACTTCAAACTCGAATGGCGTATTTCCACCGTTGCCTTCTGCCTTGGTAACGTTGGTGATCGATACGGTTGGAATGGGATCGTTATCGGTAATTGTTCCAGTTGCGGATGCAGTGGTAATGGTTGCATTGGTTGGCTCAGAAAGTTGCACTGAGAACGATTCATTGCGTTCGCGTTGAGTATCATCGGTGATTGCGATCGCAATTGTTTTCTGAGTTTCTCCTGCTGCGAAAGTTAAACTATCAGATACGTTTGTGAAGTCTTCAACTGTCGCTGTTCCAGGAACTGTTGCGTATTTCACAGTCACAGGCACTTCTGTCTCGCCTGTGAGTTTCACAACAAAGTTATAAGGCGTTGTGCCCTCGGATTGTTCAGCAACTGTCTCAATGCTGAGAGTGGGTGCGGTGTCATCATTGGTGATCGTGACTGTTTTTGCGGCTTGAGCTTCAGGTAAAATTGCACCGACAGCATTGGAAAGCTGAATTTTGAACTGTTCATCGGCTTCAAAAATACTATCGCCATTGACAGTGACATTAATCGTTTTAGTTTGTTCACCTGCTGCAAACGTTAATTGACCCGGCGCGAGCACATAATCTTTGCCATTCGCTGCACCTAAATCAACGGCTGCATAATCTACTGTGATCGGGGTGCTGCTAGTTTGATTGAGCTGAACGGTTAGCGCATAAGTCTGTGTGCCAGATTGCCCTTCCGTGATTGAATCGAGACCCACGATCTCGATCGTAGGTGCAATGTCGTCATTTTCGATCGTTGCAGTTGCAGAGCCAGTTTGTAATCTCGCATTTGCACTCGCATCGCTCAGTTCAACTGTGAAGGTTTCATCTGGCTCAAACTGTGTATCGCCTTTGACTTGAACGGTGATGGTTTGAGTATCTGCCTCTCCGACGTTAAATGTGAGGATGCCTGTTGTTACGGTCAAGTCATTAGCATCAGCCGTTCCAGGCTGAACTGTATATCGAACCGTCACAGGGTCTGTTGTCGCAGGAGTTGCCAGTTTGACTTGGAAGGTAAACGCTTTTTCGCCCGAATTCCCTTCTTTGATGTCCTGAGTGGTATTGGTAATGGAGACAAAGATTGGGATCTCGTTATCGATAAACTTCAGCGAAGTAGTTCCAAAACTATCTGCGATCGCATAATCTGGGCTTGCTACAACACTGAGATTCAATACTTCTTCGTCTTCAAGTGCAGTGTCATCGATCGCGCTTAAAGTGAGAATGCCTTCATTCACTCCGTTTGCAAACTCGATCGTAAGTTCTGAACCGTTTTGAGTCAGCGTAATTCCTGAGCCAGCAGTGAAAGTGTAATCGCTGGCAGAGACGGTGCTTGTGTTGTCGATCGCTAACTTCACCGTTAACGAACCTGCGGTTTGATTGCGCCGAATCGTGTATTGAACTGAATTCGTCGGTGTGGCTTCTGCGATCGTGTTTTTGCTCAGTGACAAACTCACGGTCGTGGATAGATTCAAGCCAAAGACATCATATTTTCCGTTCAAATCTCGTGGCGTTAAATCTGTAGCAAGACTAGTGAAAGCAACATAACCGCCATTGTTACTAATGACAGGATTGAAAGAAGCGCCTTGACCACTATTTGTCTCAGCAGGAATTTGGCTCGCTAGAAGTGTGAGATTCTGAGTGACATCTCGGACAAACGCATCCAGTGCAGTATTCGTATCGTTACCGACAAGATTACTTGAGAAGCTATTAAAGACAACATAGCGCCCGTCGTTGCTAATTCCAGTCGCAAAAGAGCCAGTGCCCGTGCCGCTGCCAGTGCCGCCATCTGCACCCGTTGCATTATTCCCACTGTCTGAACCTGCCAGATTGACGCTAATCAATTTTGTGACATTCGTGGTTAGATCGCGTAAGAAGACATCACTGGTTCCATTTGTGTCTGTGGCAACTAAATCAGTAAAGGTGCTAGTAAACGCGACGAATTTACCATCGCCACTCAGTCTCGGGCTGAATGCTCTTAGGGGCGTGAATTCGCTGCTGACGCTATATCCGCCTGCTTGATTCACACTGACGTGTACCGTTGTGTTTGTATCTAAGTTGCGAACAAAGACATCTTCGTCATTGTCGCCATCGGGTGTGCCTGCAAGGTTCTTGGCAGTACTTGTAAACGCGATCGTTCTTCCATCCTGGCTCATACTGACTTGGTACGAATCGCCATCTGAAATTGCACCACTTGCTCCCGTTGCTCGGCTCACGAGTGTAATACTGCTGCTGTTTGTGCGATCCCAGACGAAGACATCTCTGAGTCCATTCGTATCACCAACCGCAAGATTCGATGCAGCACTGACAAAAGCAACATATCGTCCATCGGGGCTAATAACAGGCTGCTCTGAGATGCCACCTGTTGCACCTTGAGTGATATTCAGAATCGAATTATCCTGACTATCCCAAATAAATACATCTTGCAGTCCATTCGTGTCGCCAGCAACAAGATTGGTTGCGCTACTCGTAAAGGCAACATAGCGACCATTTGCACTCAGTGCTGGATTGAGTGAAGCTGCATCTGCACTGCTTGCTCCACCCACTGCCCGGCTGACTAATCGCAATTGCTGCGTTTGCACATCGACCCAGAAAATGTCGATCGCATTATTATTATCGACACTACCTAAATTTGTCGCTTCACTCGTAAAGACGATATAGCGACCATCCGCACTAATGCTGGCATTTCCTGAAGCGCCATTGGCGATTGTTGCACCCTTGCTGATCAGCGTTGTCGTTCCAGTTTGACGATCGCGCAAGAAAACATCGGCAACTCCATTTGTATCGCCATCTGTAAGCTCAGAGGCATTACTGGTAAAGACAATGTAACGCCCCGTTTCGCTCAGTGAATTTTCTGCCAGCGTCGAGTCTCCACTGCCTGTTCGTGAGCTTGTATTGGGGTCAGCATTACGGCGACTGATGAGAGTGGCTGCTCCAGTTGCTACCGGAATGATGTATCCATCAAAGTTAGAGTTGACATCTTCTGGATTGAGATTGCTTGCCTGACTGACAAACACAACGCTTGTCCCATCACTGGTGATGATGGGGACAGAGATCGAAGGTTCAATCCCAGTCGAAGTGGTTCCAGAACTGTTATTGCCAACGCCTCCGGTCGGCGTGCGGCTGATTAAGAATGTCTTACCCGAATCGGGTTGTCCGGTCGAAATATCTCGGACAAAAATATCTTGCACTCCATTCGTGTCGCCACTGACTAAACTGGTGCCCAGGCTTGTAAAGGCGATCCGCTTGCCATCTGCGCTCAGCGTAATGTTGCCAGAGTCCCCATCTGATAGAATTCCTGTACTGCTCTGACTGACCAAAACAGTCTGATTTGTATTAGCGGTTAAATCCCGCGCGAATACATCTACTTTATTATTGGTGTCGCCTGCAACGAGGTCGGTTGAAGCACTTGTAAACGCAAGAATTTGCCCGTCTCGACTCAGGACTGGATTTTGCGAGCCTAGATTTAACCCGATCGCGCCAGGTATTGTATTCCCGCTGTTTGTATTTGTCGCATTCACACTGGCAAGCTGAATGGTTCCGGCTAACGGGTTTTCGGGCGATCGCGTCCAGACAAAGACATCCCGCACTCCGTTCGTATCGGTCGCGAAATTGGTCGCATCGCTGACAAATGCCACCCGGCTTCCATCGCGACTGATAACCGGGCTAGATGATGCTGCATTACCAGAAGTCGTTAAGTTAATAACCGTATCGGTTTCTTGCTGCCATAAAAAGATATCTTGTACACCATTAGTATCAGATGCTGCCAGATTAGAATAGAGGCTGGCAAATGCTACATATTTTCCATCGCCACTGATCACAGGCGCATCGGCTCCAACGGTTCGGCTGATTGTGCCGATCCGATTTCGACTGAGATGAGTTAAAGCACCTGTCGATCGTGTCCAAACATACACATCTGGGCGAGCCGAACTATCGGTGGGTAAAAGTTGAGATTGAGTTTGAAATGCAATTCGGCTGCCATCATCGCTGATGCTAGGAGCAGATGAGGCACGGCTTCCACTCTTGCCTGTGTCATCTCGGCTGACTAGTGAAATGTTGCCTGTAGTCCGCTCCCACACAAAAATATTGTTAATGGAATCTGTATTGCTTGCCATTGATCCAACAAGATTGTTGGCATTGCTCATGAATGCAACAAAGTTGCCATCGAAGCTAATGACGGGATTGAGGGATGCGCCCGTTGCACTGCCACTTTTGCTAAAGTTCTGGCTAATCAGGGTGACGGAATCGGTTTGTCGATCGTATAGAAATACATCCGATGCTCCGTTACTATCATTGGCTCCCAAGCTCGAAGCGCTGCTCGCAAAGACAACATAGCGTCCATCTCCACTGACTGCGTTTTGCCCAATGTTGTCGAGTCCCACGCTGCCTTTTACGAGTGTAGGATTGCTCACTGAAATCAGATCGACAGGCAGAATTGATTGGTAGTTAGCCTGAACATCAGCATTGAATGCGATCGCGGATTCGATTGCTCCGGTTTGCACTTCCAGCGTCCAATCTCCATTCAGGTTAACATTGCCAGTTAGATTATTCGACGCAGCAATATCTGCGCCAGTTAACAGGCTGAAGTGCTGAATAAAGCTTTGTCCAATCTCCCCTTGAGCGACATCACAACCGTAGATCAAAATGTCTGCATCTGCGGTGAGGGACTGGCTCCACAGCTTAAATTCTGACTGATAGCGATCGAGTGTTGCTCGATCGAGCCAAGTTTCACCTAGTTTGAGCGCACCACTCGCTCCGTGCGAGATAAGATGCAAGCTCGAAATCCCACTCTCTTCTAAGAGTGCTGAAGTAATTTGGGCGATCGCATCTTTGACGGGATCGAGAATTAAAATATGAGCATCGCCTTGAATCCCTGCAACTAATTCCTGGTAGTTTGGAACGCTCGAATCGATCACAATCAAGGACGATTTGCCCTGAAGCGATGACCAAGTTGGACTGAAATCATTTTGCGAAACTGCGATCGATGGAATTGTGCTGGTTTCAAGTGGAGATTGACGATTCCATTGGGGTAATCTCGCGAAGTCCATATTCTTCTCCAGGTAGGACGAGGGTTCTAGTTTGCTCAATGGGTAGATTTCCCAATCCGCGCCTTAGGACATTCACCTGGAATTACAAAGCAGTAATTTCGCAGATTTTTCGAGAAAAAATTGTGAAGCATGATCGCGGGATGTACGGATGCACGCAACAATTTTTCGGTTATGACGATCGTGGATAAAACCTATTGACTCTGTCGAATTTAAGAGGGCTATGCTTCAGCATTCCCAGGTTGATAGCCCTCTGTATCGATTTCTTTGCTCATTAGAGCAAAATTAACTTATGCACTTTGCTCAGTCTCAGTTTCAGGCGTAATTTTTGCTCCTTTCGTCGCTTTAATTCGGGCGATGCTGCTTTTACGAATGCGATCGCTTTTCCGCGTTCCACCTGCCATCTCATACTCTCGGCTATCTTTGCCGTATTTGAATGCGACTCCAGTTAACATGCGATCGCTGAGATCACCTAAGCTTTTTTCAAGTTCCTCAATTTGTTTTTTAGAAGAGTCGAGGAATGTGAGCGCGCGATTATAGTCTTCAATATGACTGCGTAATCGATCAATTTGCACGCTCATATGCACCACACTGCGAGACTCACCAAAATCCATCGCCGGATCAACAGCTTTTAGCCCTGAGATGCGGATCTCAGCCTTTTCTAAAATTCGCGAAGTACGCTTTTTACGAGACATTTTTCTCTCCTCTACAGATTTATGCGACCAGCTTGGCTTACTCAACCGGACTTCTGGTTCAGCAGAAAACGCAGAAAGAATGTAAGGATTTTATAAAGTTGCTTTGATAATGCAAGTGATTTCTCTACCGCGATCGATTTTGTCTCCGCAAATTTACATGCTGTCTCTGTGTAAGTCACTGATCAAATCACAAAAATAGAAGCTGTCGTTACGACAGCTTGTCTATTCGTTACGACAGTTGTTGCATTTCTCGTGACAGCTTGTCTATTCGTTACGACAGTTGTTGCATTTCTCGTGACAGCTTGTCTATTCGTTACGACAGTTGTTGCATTTCTCGTGACAGCTTGTTTACTCGTTACGACAGTTTTGTGATTGTCAGGAATAAAAATGTTCAATGATTAACAACTTGTGAACGAAGACGGCTTGATAGTGTGATGATTCAAGAGGGTGAATTTAGAATTGCTCGTCAGTCCTGAGTATCCTACTGCATCAACGTCAGATCTTTGAGAGTGCATCAAGCTCATGTGGAAATGGTTGAGTAGAGATGGATCTTCACTGCGAGCCAATCGATGGAATGTCCTCTATGTGGTCACGCTAAAGCTCATCAACATGGCAAGATGCCCAACAGTCATGAATGAAAAGCGACCAAGGTTCAGATCAAATCTCCCGATAATTCGGTAAAACTAATTGCAGCTAAGTTAATTCGTTATCAGATCTAGGCTTCCTGGTACAATCGCTCTTGTACAAGAATAGATTTGATTCGTTTTATGAGTACCGAAAATACGACAGGCGCCGATGCGATCGATGTTGCGATCGCAAAAGGAATTGACTTTGATGGTTCTCCGATCCCCACTGAAAAGCTCGACCTTTATAACAAAGTCATGGCACTTGAAGCGGGACGGCAACGCAGTGGAGTATCGAATACGATGCGATCAAGAATTGTGCGGATTGGAGCAAAACATATTCCTCAAGCTGATCTCAACCAAATGCTAGAGGCGGCTGGATTTGCACCATTGAAAGATAAAGAAATTGCTTTCTTTTACAACAAATAATGGTTGCTTACTCGGATATTTTAGCGGCTGCCGATCGTCTGGCTGGAATCGCTCACAAAACCCCTGTGATCACCTCCAGACTGGTGAGTCATCGAACTGGAGCACAGGTGTTTTTCAAGTGTGAGAATTTCCAGCGATCGGGATCGTTTAAGTTTCGGGGAGCATACAATGCGATGGCTCAATTGTCCGATGAACAAAAGCAGCGAGGCGTTCTTGCTTATTCATCGGGCAATCATGGGCAAGCTCTTGCTTTAGCAGGTGAGCTTTTAGACATTCCGGTTACGATCGTGATGCCCAGTGATGCGCCTGTGGTGAAAAAGGCTGCAACTGAAAGCTATGGTGCAGAAGTGATCACCTATAACCGAGCGTTGCAGAAACGAGAAGACGTGGCTCAATCCATTTTGAGCGATCGTATTTTAATTCCTCCATTTGATTATGAGCCTGTGATCGCCGGACAAGGCACTGCGGCAAAAGAATTGATCGAAGAAGTGGGTGAACTGGATGTTTTGCTCGTTTGCTGTGGAGGCGGAGGATTGCTTTCAGGATGTGCGATTGCCACAAAACATCTCGCACCAAACTGTCAAATCATTGGGGTTGAACCGAGACAAGCAGATGATGCGAAGCGATCTTTCTATAGTCGAACGCTGCAAACCGTGAACAATCCGAATACGATCGCAGATGGTGCAAGAACGCCTGCTCTCGGACAACTGACCTTTCCAATCATTTTGGAACGAGTAGATGAAATGGTCACAGTTTCCGAAGCGGCAATTCTTCGCACGATGTTCTTTCTATGGGAACGGCTGAAAATCGTAGTTGAACCGACAGGTGTGCTTGCTGCCGCTGCATTACTCGAAGGAATCGTCTCTTTCCCCGATGCCAAAATTGGCGTAATCATTAGCGGGGGTAACATCGATCTCAAAGAAGGCGGAAAGCTCTTTACAAAAGCAAATGCTCGTGAGAAAGCAACTCGTCGCCGTCCTTTAGCACCAGAAATGAGCTAAATTCAATGCGATCGCTGTTCTGCTCATTGCCTAGATGCTCACAATCAAAGGGTATTGTCGAAGTCTTAGGGACGATGGAAAGTACTTCGCAGTACTCCAGACAGTTTAAAGCCGCAGCGAGATAGTTCGATTTCTACGGGTCTAGTAGTTCACCATCAGTCAATCAGATCGAGAGATAGGAGGATAGAGAGAAGATCTGCACTCAGAGTTGCTGCTCCCCATCTCCCCACTCCGCAAAATTAAAGTGGCAAACTACGCGTCATGCCTAACGTTTGATCGAAGCTTGGACTTGGTCGAAGACCGCTCCATCGTCAAAGAACTTCTTCTGTGCTTCGCTCCACCCGCCATACTCCTGAATCGTGCCCAAAGTCTTCACCGCCGGGTACTTGTCCGTATTTTCTTTCGTCTTCACAGGGGCACCATCCAACGGTCGGAAGCCTAACTTGACGAATTCAGCCTGCGCTTCCGGGGTGTACAAATACTGCACAAATGCCTCTGCAACTTCCCGCGTGCCATGCTTATCCACGTTCTTATCAATCACCGAAATCGGAATATCGATCGACACATTGGGATCTGGCACGACATATTCCAGCTTTTCCCCCTTTTGCTGTGCCAGAATCACTTCATTCTCATAGTTGATCAAGGCATCGCCTTGTCCCTGCTTGGAAAATGCGTCAGTCGATTCGCGGGCATCTTTTGCCA
>NZ_JAFLCJ010000052.1:0-13467 GCF_017302695.1 Leptolyngbya sp. UWPOB_LEPTO1
GCTGTTTCAACCGCCGCATTGTCCTGAGTTAAACCCGATTGAGCAGGTTTGGCAATATCTCAAGCGGCGGTTTCGCTGGCATCTGCCCAAGACTTTAGAGGAGTTGCGACAGTGGATGACTCAGAAACTTCAGGCATTGTCTCCGGAGACGATCGCATCAATCACAGGGCGAGCATCCATTCTAGAGGCACTATCTGTAGCCGGAATTTAGAGATTTGGTATAAACTCTGGCGTTTCCCCGGATTGAACACTGTTGCAACCAACTTTTGGCGGAAAATAGAAAATGACTTTCCGCACAATCTACCCGACAAAAGTTGGAGTTTTTAGAGAACTCCAACTTTTGATAGTTCGAGAAGCTAAGCTTTGCCGTTCTCATCCACGATCGACAGCATTCCCTGTAAGGTTGCTGGAATGCTGCGAGGATCCATAAACATTACCTTGCTGCTTCCGCTCTGACCCACAGTTTTGCCCATATCCAGATAGCCGAGTGCCAAGAGGACTTTACCTGCTTCAGCCGCACGTACATCATCTTTCAGGGCTTGAGTCACAATCTGAATTGCTTCAGCAGTTGCTTGAGCTTTCAACACGGCTTGCTGACGTTCTGCTTGAGCTTTCAGAACAATACTTTTCTGCTCAGCTTCAGCAGCCAAAATCACTGCTTTCTGACGCGCTTCTGCATCGAGAACTTGCGCTTCTGCTTTACCCCGAGCTGAGTTGACCGCAGCTTCTCGCTCACCCTCAGAAGTCAGAATTGCTGCCCGCTTGCGACGTTCTGCCGACATTTGCAATTCCATTGATTCTTGGACGGCTTTCGACGGCACAATATCTCGCAACTCAACCCGCGTAACTTTGACTCCCCAAGGATCAGTAGCCGTGTCGAGTTCTCGAAGTAAGATTTCGTTGATTTGCGATCGCGCCGTGAACGTCTCATCTAATTCCAACTGCCCCATCTCGGCTCGAATCTGGGTCAACACGAGATTCACCATTGCCGATTGTAGATTTTGCACTTTGTAATAGGCTTTCTCCATATCGACGATGCGCCAATAGACGACAGCATCCACCGTGATCGAAACGTTATCCCGCGTAATACAGCCTTGCGGTGGAATGTCGAGCACTTTCTCTCGAATCGTTTCTTGGAATGCCACGCGATCGAGTCCCGGCAAGACAAAATTTAACCCTGGCGAAAGTTTACGATCGTAGCTTCCTAAACGTTCAATCAGGGCTTCATTTCCTTGCTGAATAATTTTGACGCTTGAAACTGCACCGCCGCCCACGACTAACGCAATCAACCAACCCCACATAAATTTTTCTCCTTAAATATCTTCGGGCATGACAATTAAAGTTGTTCCCTTGCGTCCGACGACATAAACGCGGACACCTGCGGGAATATCGAGATGAGAACTTTCACAGCGCGCCGCCCAAGAGTTGCCTTCATAGCAAACTCGCCCCAGTTGTCCCGACCGGATTTCAGTGAGGGTTTCAGCTTCACTGGCATCGAGCTTTAAATTGGCACGGCGATTGACGAACCGACGGGAAAACAGCACCATCGCGATCGACAAGATCACCCAAACAATGGCTTGGAGATTCACAGGCAACCAGTGCGCCACCATTGCAACACAAAACGCACTAATCCCCGTGACAAAGGCGACAAATGCGGTTGGCAGAATGAATTCGACTAGACACAATCCCGCCCCAAGCAATAGCCATAGAACAGTAGGATTCATAGAGACATTGAGTTTCCAGTTTGAGGAATTAAAATGTAGCGTTCCCCCGATGAGAAGTCATGCTTTAATACAGACTTCAAACCGCAAATGCAACATTCCGGCAATGACTGTAGCTTTTCCACTCAGTCGGCGCTAAGATGCACTGCGATTCGCTTCTTCATCCTAGCTTCTCCCTTATGAATTCCACGTCTAATCTTCCCAACTATACGTCGGCGCTGGCGATCGATCGGTCTCAAGCGCAAGGGTTTCACTATCTCTGGGCAGTAGGAGCGACCGCCCAAAATCAGAAGCCTGGCACAACAATCGCGGCTCGTTATCAGGTGAAGGCAGCCCAAATCTGGCTAGATACCCAACCCGAAGTCGATCCTCAAGTGCCGCTTGCCGTCTCGGAAATCGCACAGACTTATATGCTGTTGTATCCGTATCGGCTGCATGTGCCAGAAGTGTATGGAGTTTGCCGAGAGGGCGGCGACGAGATTCTACTGTTGGAAAACGTGCCGCTCACTGAGAACGGGGAATTGCAGCCGTCGATCGCGCAAGTGTGGCATCAAGGCACTGCGACTCGGCAGGTCTATTGGCTCTGGCAAATGCTGGAATTGTGGACTCCTCTGTCTGAATTAGGCGTGGCATCGAGCTTGTTATCGCCGGAGCAGGTGCGGATTGAAGGCTGGCGGATTCGATTACAAGAGTTGATTTTTGACGAAGGACAGACGAGCGAATCCTTTAATCGACCGACGCTCGCAAATTTGGCGCAGAGTTGGCTCGTGCTATTGCCGGATGCCAAGCCGATTATTGCCGATAAGCTACAAGCGCTGTGTACGTTGATGCAGGCAGCAAATGTCAGCTATCGCGATATTTCAACGCAGTTGAATGCGTTATTGCTCGAACAGGCGGCGGCGTTGCCGTTGCGATCGCAAGTCATCGGGGCAACTGAAGTTGGAAAACGGCGATCGCATAACGAAGATACCTGTTACCCGTTACACACGAAGACGCAATCGTTTGATGAATTATCGGCGCGATTAACGATCGTCTGTGATGGAATTGGCGGACACGATGGCGGAGAAGTGGCAAGTCAACTCGCTGTGCAATCGATTCAACTGCAAGTCAAAGCGTTATTGTCGGAAATCGCGCATCAACCCGAACTTTTGCCGCCGGATTTGATTTGTGATCAACTCGCCGCGATCGTGCGAGTCGTGAATAATCTCATCGCCGCTAAAAATGATGCTCAGAATCGCATGGCGCGGCGACGCATGGGCACGACCTTAGTGATGGCGTTGCAGATTCCCCAATGCGTTACGCTCACGAGTGGGTCTGTTTCTAATAACGGTCACGAACTGTATATCGTCAATGTCGGTGACAGTCGCGCCTATTGGATTACGCCAGAATATTGTCACCAATTGACCGTCGATGATGATGTTGCGGTGCGAGAAGTGCGAATGGGTCGATCGCTGTATCGAGAAGCGCTGAAACGCCCTGATTCGGGCGCATTGACGCAAGCGATGGGAACTCGTGAAGGGCATCATCTCCATCCGAGTGTCAGACGCTTCATCATCGAAGAAGACGGATTATTAGTGCTGTGTTCAGACGGCATGAGCGATAACGGCTTTGTCGAGCAATCTTGGGCAGATTATGCAGAACTGATCTTGCAGGATAAATTTTCGCTAGAGTCGGCGGTGAAATCTTGGCTCGACTTTGCCAATCAGCGCAATGGGCATGACAATGCTTCGATCGTGCTGACGCACTGTCAAGTTTCATCCTCGCTGCCGGAATTGCGATTGCCGATGTCCTTCGTGACTGGGGAAGACGATCAGGATTTACCCGCTCCAGTCGTGATCCCGCCGACTGAAGTTGTCCCACGGAAACGCAAGAGCCGGATTTGGCTCAAAACTTTGCTGGTTCTGCTGTTGGGCGGTGGTACTGCACTGGGAGCTTGGTATTATCGAGATCCGGTGGGAATGGAGCAGCAAATTAAAGGGATGGAGCAGCAGATCAAGTCGAAAGTCGAATCATTGCGTCAATTCGTGCCTAACGATTTGCTGAAGCGATAGAGCGATTGACACGCATTATGCAAAGATAAAAAGGTTATCTATCGTTCATACAGGGCAAGCGACTGTGGTGAATCTTGCGGAAAGAGGGACACTCAAGGTTATGAATATTGGCGATCGCGTTCGAGTTAAAGAATCAGTGGTGGTGTATCACCATCCAGAACACCGCAACGAGGCATTTGATATCAAAGGTCAAGAAGGTGAAATTATAGCGATCGTCAAAGAATGGCAGGGTCGTCCGGTGAGCGCAAATTTTCCTTATCTCGTCAAGTTTGCTGGCAAGTTTCGTGCTCACCTGCAAGAATTTGAACTTGAGGCGATCTAGCTAACTGGATCTGCGTCGAAACCATCTAAATATATTGACATCGCCGCGCATTGTTTCCAGTTCGCGGCGATGTTGCATTGAAACGGTTGCGTACCATTCACAATAGCGATCGTGTTCGTCTCGCGATTGAACTTCGTGATAAAACTGATGCGTCGTTCGATATATCTGAAAAATTTCTGGCTCTACAGGCAACGTTGGGACGAACCAGCGATGATCTCGAATCGGCATAGAGAAGAAAGATTGGGTTGGCTTGTGAACAATCTAGCGTACTTTCTCAGAATCCTGCCCTCTTGATAGAGTTGTCTATCTTAAAAATTTGCAACAATAGTCACAGAAATTTTATATCTTTATTCACTTCGTATTTTCAGTGCGATCGGACATTATGAGCCATGAATCAGACAATTTTCGCGATCGTCAAAAAATTGCTGATCAATTAGATACGATCGATGAGCGATTTAATCAAATCCATGAAGCGGTCAATCAATCTGATTCTTCTGATACATTTTCAGATTATCTCAAAGCACTTTCAGAAGCATTATCAGAATTAAAAGTCCTTGAGCAAGAAGTGTGCAGACAAAATCAGCAGCTTTTTGAAACTCGACACGCGCTTGACATTGAAAGACAACGCTATCAAGAATTGTTTGAATTTGCTCCAGATGGATATTTAATTACCAATAAGCATGGCGAGATTCAAGAAGCAAATCGTGCCGCTGCAGAGCTATTTAACATAGAAAGAAAGTATATGATTGGCAAATTTCTCATGAAGTTTGTTGCGGAGGAGCAGCGAGATGTTTTTCGATCACTCTTAGTTCAACTGCAATCGGTTGATCAAGTTCGAGAATGGGAGATGGTTTTTGTCACTCAAGATAGACAGAGATTTGAAGCGGCATTAACGATCGTCGCTGTCAAAACCAGCCGTAGGGATACAGTGGCTTTAAGATGGATTTTGCGCGATATTTCGACTCGAAAAGAAATTGAGTCTCAACTCAGAGCGATTCAAAAGCAAAACTTAGAATTAACTGAATCGGTTCGCTTAAAAGAGCATTTTATTTCAACCATGTCGCATGAATTGCGAACTCCTTTAACTGCAATTATTGGATTTTCAAATTTGCTTTTAAGACAGTTTCATCGACAAGTTCCACCGCATCAACTTCGATTAGTAGAACGAATTTTTCAAAACGGACAGCACTTATTGAGCTTAATCGAAGATATTTTAGATTTCTCTAATCTACGAGCGAATCGCTTTGAGCTGAGGCTAGAAACGTTTGATCTCATTGAGCTAATTCAAGCGACCGTTCAAGAAATGCGATCGCTCTCTGAGCAAAAGAGTTTAGAACTGGATACCCAGTTTGAAAGTCACCCCATTCTCGTGACGAACGATCGCATTCGGCTGAAGCAAATTATCGTCAATCTGCTCTCAAACGCGATCAAATTTACTCATTCAGGTTCAGTTTTTGTAAGAGTGGAAGTCAGGAAAACTGGGCGAATTGCGATCGTGGTTCAAGATACGGGAATTGGCATTGATGATAGTCAATTAGACGCGATTTTTCAGGAATTTCGACAAGTAGATCAATCTTCCACTCGACTACAGAATGGCACAGGCTTGGGGTTAGCGATTACAAAATCTCTCACGCAACTGATGGGAGGAACGATCTCCGTTCAAAGTCAGGTTGGGCTTGGCTCAATGTTTACAGTGGAACTGCCGACTCACGTTGCCTCCCTCTAGGCATAGGTCTAGCTCTATCAGTGTGCAGATTTAGAGCCGAGATGAGATGTTCTAGAGTAGCGCTGAATGATGGCACAGGAGAGGGACATGCCCGATTTAGGTGAACAGGCAGTCAGTAAAGTTACAGAGCTAGGAATTAAAAGCCAACTGGATGAGGTGGAAACCTTAGACGTTGAAATTGAAACTGATCCGCTCAAAATCATGACAGGCGCAGTCGATTCAGTTGCGATCGAAGGCGAAGGCATGGTGATGAAGCAAGACTTGCGGATTGAGAAAATGGAACTCAATACGGGAGCGGTTGCAATTAATCCTTTGAGCGTGGCATTTGGAAAGATTGAGCTTGCTCATCCGACTGAAGCAGAAGCGATCGTGACTTTAACTGAAGCAGATATCAATCGTGCATTTAACTCCGATTTCGTCCGAGAAAAAATGCAGAACCTAGATGTGCATGTGAATGGTGAACCTGCCACCGTAGACATGCAGAAAATTGAATTTGGATTACCTGGAGAAGGAAAAGTTTCTTTAGCAACTGATGTACTTTTGCAAGCCAGCCAAGAAAGAAAACACGTTGCATTTACAGCAGTTCCAAAGATTAGCGAATCTGGACAGCAAGTCGTGCTTGAAAATGTTGAACCGACTGATAATCAAGAACTTTCTCCAGAGCTAACTGAAGCGTTACTCAATCAATCCAAAGAGCTATTGAATCTAAGAAATTTTGAGCTTGAGGGAATGTCTTTGCAGTTAAAGCGGTTAGACGTTCAGACCGGAAGAATGATTCTGGAATCTGAAGCAATTGTTCATCAATTTCCAAGTTAATTAGGAGAACACTATGACGAAAACGACACCGGATATTCCTTTATTGATCGAATCAGATGAAGCAGAATTGCGCGATAGTGGTGTGCCTAGCACCGTTCATATTGCTAAGCATCCGCTGCATCCACTGATTGTGACTTTTCCGATCGCATTTCTCACAGGTACATTGGTAACAGATGCAGCGTATTGGTTTACTAGCGATCCATTCTGGGCAAGAGCTTCATTTTGGCTACTGGTTGGAGGACTGGTCACAGGTCTCGTTGCAGCAGCAACTGGAATGAGCGATTTTCTCAGAATTGGGCGCGTTCGGGAGCACAGTGCAGGCTGGGCGCATATGGTAGGAAATATTGCAGCTTTAACTTTATCTGCGATCAATTTATGGTTGAGATGGGGCAACGAAACGGGTGCAATTTTGCCGACTGGAATGATTATTTCGCTATTTGTGTCTGCAATTTTAGGAATTACTGGATGGTATGGAGCAGAGCTAATTTACCGACATAAAGTTGCAGTAATTGGAGTTGGCCCAAATCGCCGTCCTTAGTATCTATCTCACCTTTGAAAGATACGATAACTCACCGTTTGAAAGAGGTATAAACTGCCTCTTTTTTTTATGTTGGTACTAAGAAGAATTCAATTTTTTATTATGAATAAAGATTCAGCAGCAGAAACTCAATCTGGAATCAATCAACCGATGACCTCAGCAGAAGTTGATCCCCAGCAAAAATTAGAACAGCAAAAAGAGCTTGCTAAGGAATATTTAGCATCGAATCCGGGCGATCGCATTGATCCGTCAAAATCTCTCGAAGAAAAAGCACAGCAAGTTGCAGTCGATGCCCCTGACATCACTGGTGATCACATTACAGTCCCAACCTATTTTGTGTTTGAGACTCCGGATGGCGAAAAGAAAGCGTTACACCATGTCAAAGATGCAGAAGAAATTTCCGACATGATCCGCTTAGCAAGACTAGATGAAGATGGCAATCGAGTTTGGCGGTAGAGTCCCGGTTTTGGGCGAATTAATTTTGTTTCACATCCATTTCGCCCAATCCTCTACAGAACATCGAAAACAACAGGAGCAAGTCAATGGTACAAGCATCGCCAGAAAAGCAGAAGTCGCAGCCTCCACAGCAGCAAGACCAGCAGCCCGGACATGAGTCACAAATGACTCCTGCACCACAAAGCTATGGAGAAAGATATCAAGCAGCAGGGAAACTTTCCGGTAAAGTTGCACTCATAACTGGAGGAGATAGCGGAATTGGTCGTGCGGTGGCGATCTTGTTTGCGAAAGAAGGTGCAGACGTTGCGATCGCGTATTTGAATGAACATGACGACGCAAAAGAAACGGCTCGACTTGTCGAACAAGAAGGGCGCAGATGTCTTGCCCTTCCGGGCGATATTGGGGATGAATCGCTCTGCCAATCGATTGTCAAAAAGACGATCGATGAATTCGGTCATCTCGATATTTTGGTCAATAATGCCGCTGAGCAGCATCCTCAAGAATCGATCGAGAATATTACTTCAGAACAGTTAGAGCGAACTTTCCGCACGAACATTTTTAGTATGTTCTTCTTGACGAAGGCAGCATTGCCGCATCTCAAAGAGGGAAGTTCGATCATCAATACAACTTCTGTAACTGCTTACCAAGGTAGTCCACAGTTACTCGATTACTCTTCGACGAAGGGTGCGATTGTTGCATTTACGCGATCGCTCTCCCAATCTTTGATTGAAAAAAGAATTCGAGTGAATGGGGTTGCGCCAGGTCCTATCTGGACTCCCTTGATTCCGTCTACATTTCCTGAAGAGAAAGTAGAATCATTCGGTAAGCAAGTTCCGATGCAGCGAGTTGGACAACCTGATGAAGTTGCACCAAGCTATGTTTTCTTAGCATCCAGTGATTCGAGCTACATGAGTGGGCAAATCTTGCATCCAAACGGCGGCAATGTTGTCAACGGTTAAGTAAACTCGCCCGAATTTTAAGCACTCCAGATTTTCAAAATTTGGAGTGCTTCTGCTATGCAAAACCAGCAGCTTCGGGATTGAGAATTTTTTCAATGTTCAGTTTAAGGAGCAGAACAGGTACTATTCTTGATGCTGAGATTGAAGTGATTGGATTTCTGCGATCGACAATTGTGTTGCTTGAGCAATCACTTCAATTGGCAGTCCTTGTTGAAGCAGCGGAAGTGCAATCTCTTTCTGCTCTTGCTCCTTCGCCATTTGTGCAATTGAGGTGATGTACGGCATCTGTCTCTCCTGTTCGTATTGGGCAGGTTCAGCCTGAAATGCTTGCTTCAGTGCCTCAGGTAATTCCAGCATCCAATCCAAAAAACAGAATAAGTTCAATATATGTTGTCGCTCATAACCCTGCTCATACAGCCGTCGCGTGAGCCGAAACTTCCACTCTTTCCGAGCTTGGGCATCGTTGCGTGTCTCCTTTGTTTTCAGATGTGCCATTACTGAGGAAATCATAGCCTTACCTCCAATCAATATCTGTAATTACTCAACCTAGTAGCCAATCGGTCTGCAGTGAGGTAAGGATACGGGAAATAGCATCAAAATTAGATAAACCTGGTTGAGCAATTACCTTTAGTCATACGAACACATCTCTCACCCAAACAAATCAATCAACAAAGAACATTCCTTTGGCATAGTTGTAATGTGAGTAAAACTCTTGTACTATAAACAGGCTTGATAGTTGCGATCTCTCATCCTGATCATGCAGTGCAAGAGAGGCTTTATGGAACAAACGATTTCGGCTGTGTTCCCGTTCATGGGGCATTTCCTAAACATCCAAGGTGATCAAATTCACTGTTAGTCCCTATCCCGATCTATAAGGCGTTGAGGTCTAAGTGATGGATGAACATTCGATCGAACAAGCTCGCCAGACGGTAGACCATTTCTATCGCACTGAGTCCCGTCGGGTTTTCGCAACTCTGATCCGACTGTTGGGGGACTTCGACCTTGCAGAAGAGGCGCTGCACGAAGCATTTGCAGCAGCAATAGAACAATGGACACGGGACGGGGTGCCACACAATCCCAGATCCTGGTTAGTTTCGACCGGACGATTTAAAGCGATCGATACCCTGCGTCGTCGAGTTCGCTTTGATGCGTCGCTGGGAGAACTGGGAGCACGACTTGAACATGCAGAAAATTCCCTCGTGTTAGAAGACAATGAGGTTGAAGACGATCGGTTGCGGCTGATTTTTACGTGCTGCCATCCCGCCCTTTCGCTCAATACCCAAGTTGCCCTGACCCTGCGGGAGATCTGTGGTCTGAAAACGGAAGAAATTGCCAGTGCCTTTTTGTCCACACCCTCCACCATTGCCCAACGGATTGTGCGGGGCAAAGCAAAAATTCGAGATGCTCGCATTCCTTACGTCGTACCTGCGATCGCAGATCTTCCCGAACGGTTCGATGCGGTATTATCAGTCATCTATCTCGTCTTCAATGAAGGGTATTCCGCTTCATCCGGTGAGTTTGTGACGCGACCGGATTTGTCAACCGAAGCGATTCGCTTAGGGCGTCTCCTGGTTGAACTCCTGCCCGATGCAGAAGGCATGGGACTTCTCGCACTCATGCTATTTCAGGAGTCACGCCGGACTGCCCGCTCCTCCCCAGAAGGAGATTTAATTTTGTTAGAGGATCAAGATCGTTCTCTTTGGAACCGAGAGCAAATTGCAGAAGGTCAGCGATGGGTGGAACAGGCGTTAGCTGCTCCACAGATTGGGGTGTATACGCTGCAAGCCGCGATCGCTGCTGTCCATGCTGAAGCACCCAGTGCAGAGGCAACCGACTGGGGACAAATCGTGGCATTGTATAACCTTCTCGCGCAGGTGGTACCTTCCCCGATCGTGCGATTGAACCGAGCTGTTGCCGTCGCAATGCAAGAGGGTGCAGGGGCAGGACTGCAACTGGTTGATGGCATTTTAGAGCAAGGTGAATTGTCCGACTATCACCTCGCTCATGCGGCACGGGCGGATTTGTGCCGACGCTTGGGTAAGCTTGCCGATGCCAAGGAATCCTATCACCGCGCCCTTGCCTTAGTGCGACAGGAACCCGAACGCCGATTCTTGGAAAAACGCCTGCGCGAATTAGGTGAAAAAAATTTTTAACGGGATGTCGATTTGTGGGAATCCCGAACGACTAATCAATGAAAGCACCCATTCTCTAGTTTGGAGGAGCGGATGAAATTTATTTGCCTTGGCTATATGGAAGAACGCAAGTGGCACGAGATGCCAGAGCGCGATCGTACTACTCTGATGGAAAAATGTTGTGCCTACGATGACGAATTGCGTCAGGGTGGACACTTCATGGGTGGAGAAGCCCTACAAAGTGTTCGCAATGCGGCAACCCTGCAATACCACAACGGTCAGGTTGCTGTTACCGATGGACCCTACGCAGAAACCAAAGAACAACTCGGCGGATTTTTGGTGCTGGAAGCCAGAGATCTGAACCACGCGATCCAGTTGATGTCAAAGCATCCGGGTGCCCGTTTTGGCTCCTTTGAAATTCGCCCGGTGGATGAAAATCAATGCGTCAGTGACAAAGTTTGAGTTCGCTACTTGACTCATTAACTACGGAGAAAAACAATGCAAGCAACATTACAAAAGCAACACCAATGGTTAGACAAACTCATTGGGGAATGGAATTACGAATCAGAATGCCAAATGGAACCCGCTCAACCACCCTCAAAATTTAAGGGAACTGAAATTGTGAAATCGCTAGGTGGACTCTGGATTATCGCTGAAGGTCAAGGCGAAACACCAAATGGAGAAATGGGAAGCACAATCGTAACCCTGGGGTATGACCCGCAAAGCGATCGCTACATCGGAACCTTTGTTTGTTCGATGATGTCCCATCTTTGGCTTTACAACGGTTCCCTGAACGAAACCGAAACCGTGCTCACACTAGATACCGAAGGACCCAGTTGCACTGAAACCGCGTTAGCAAAATACCAAGATATTATTACGTTTGTTAGCAACGACCACCGGATTTTGACCTCCCAAATTTTAGGAGAAGACGGCAACTGGCATCAGTTTATGACGGGTCACTACTGGCGCAAATCCTAGTTCAACGATCAGGTTCAAACCCATGAAATACATGTTGTTGATTTACAGTGACGAAACTGCATGGAGCGAGAGTGAACGGGAGCACTGCTATGCTGAGTCGATTCAACTGACGCAAGAACTCCAAGCAAAGGGACAATATTTGGGTGCGTCACCGTTGCACCCTGTTTCAACCGCAACAAGCGTTCGGGTTCGGGACGGCAAACGGATGATCACCGATGGTCCATTTGCTGAAACTCGCGAACAACTCGGCGGTTACTTCCTGATCGATGCAAAGGATCTCGATGAAGCGATCGCGATCGCTGGACGCATCCCTGGTGACCGTGTCGGCACCGTCGAAATCCGCCCCGTTCTGGAGCTATCAGCATTGCCGTCGGATTAGTCTTGCAATTTTAGCTCATTCAGAGAAACACCATGCCAACCATTCAAAAGATAACTCCCTGCTTGTGGTTCGACAATCAAGCAGAAGAAGCTGCTCAGTTTTATACAGCGATTTTTAGCAATTCCAAAATCGTCACCATTACTCACTATGGAGAAGCTGGGCAGGAGATCCACAAAAAACCAGCCGGAACAGTCATGACTGTAGCCTTTGAGCTAGATGGGCAACCATTTACGGCGCTCAACGGGGGACCAACCTTCAAATTCAACGAAGCCATTTCCTTCCAAATCCATTGCGAGACCCA
Source organism: Leptolyngbya sp. UWPOB_LEPTO1 (assembly GCF_017302695.1). Classification (NCBI taxonomy): domain Bacteria; kingdom Bacillati; phylum Cyanobacteriota; class Cyanophyceae; order Leptolyngbyales; family Leptolyngbyaceae; genus Leptolyngbya; species Leptolyngbya sp. UWPOB_LEPTO1. The sequence goes on from NZ_JAFLCJ010000052.1 coordinate 12,380, forward strand.
GGAAGAAGTGGACTACTACTGGCAGAAGCTATCTGCGGGTGGCGATGAAACAGCACAGCAATGTGGCTGGCTCAAGGATCGATACGGCGTTTCATGGCAAGTCGTTCCGCGTATTTTGGTTGAAATGCTTAATGATGCCTATACAGAAAAATCCCAAAGAGTCATGACAGCAATGCTGCAAATGAAGAAGATCGAAATTGATGAACTGAAACGCATCTCTGTTGAATAACAGTGAATATCTCTACACAATCTCACTCAACAACAATCAAACATCAACAACGGGAGATTCAACAATGAAGGTTATGGTAATAGTAAAAGCAACTCAAGACTCGGAAGCTGGTGTGATGCCCAGTGAACAACTGCTAACCGAAATGGGAAAGTATAACGAAGAATTGGTCAAGGCTGGCATTATGCTAGCAGGCGAGGGACTGCATCCTAGCTCGAAAGGGGCACGGGTTCAATTTTCTGGAACGAATCGCACGGTTATTGATGGTCCTTTTACGGAAACCAAAGAACTGATTGCTGGGTATTGGCTGTGGCAAGTGCAATCGATCGAAGAAGCGATCGATTGGGTGAAGCGTTGCCCCAACCCCATGCCGGGAGACTCCGAGATTGAGATTCGTCCAGTGTTCGAGGCAGATGACTTTGGTGAAGCATTGACACCTGAACTCAGAGAACAGGAAGAACGCATTCGCGAAAGGACTGAGAAGCTAACGCAAAGATAGGGAACAGAAGTTCGCCTTGTGTAATCCCCATCCAACCTACCTGTCACAGCTTATGGACTACTAGCATTAAGTCCATAAGCTGTGACGCTGGTTAACTGACAAAACTGGAGGCGAGGAGCAAAATCCCGGAATCTAGGGATTATACCAAATCTCTAAATTCCGGCTACAGATAGTGCCTCTAGAATGGATGCTCGCCCTGTGATTGATGCGATCGTCTCCGGAGACAATGCCTGAAGTTTCTGAGTCATCCACTGTCGCAACTCCTCTAAAGTCTTGGGCAGATGCCAGCGAAACCGCCGCTTGAGATATTGCCAAACCTGCTCAATCGGGTTTAACTCAGGACAATGCGGCGGTTGAAACAGC
>NZ_JAFLCJ010000053.1:0-13268 GCF_017302695.1 Leptolyngbya sp. UWPOB_LEPTO1
GGGAGTGGGGGTTGGTGTAGAGGTCGTTGGTCGGGGTAAGGGTGCAGAAGGACGTGGAGTTGTTGGAGCTTGGGCGGTTGGGTTGGGTTTGGGGTTTGGCTTAGTCGTGACGGGTTTGGTTGGGACAACGACGGAGGGAGTTTGTGCGATCGCGTTCGGTTTGAGATCAATGACCCAAGGAGGGGTAGGATCGCCTTCTAAGTCGCGCGATGCTGCGAGGGTGAGCGTTGGAGAACTGTTCTCTGGCTTGAATTGGTTAAAAATTGAGGGTTTTGCCACACTGGGGGGAGCCGCAACCAGAACACGAGATTGTGGTTGAGCGGCGACGGACGAGTTTGAGGCGGGTTCTGGCTCATTTTGGGGTGAGGTGGGATTGGCGGTTGCCGCATCCACCGAGCCGATAGCCATCCACGCTCCTACACCTAAAGCCAACAATTCAAAATACGGTTTCATACGATTTCGGTTCGCCCACTGAGATCACGATCATTTTTTAGACTTGTTCAGACTCTTTAGAGTTCTGAGTTGTGCAGCCTTAAGCAGGATATCGTTTCTAGCTGTCGATCGACAAAAAACCTTGCGACTTTAGAGGTTAAATTTTCGAGTTCGACAAGTTCCATCGAACAGATTTAGATTGGAAGATACTTGTAAATCGGGAGGTTTGGGGATTGGTTCCGCGATCGACAATCCTTCAGCAATATTTCAGATCAATGCATTGTGAGAAGAGTAGGAATGCCAATCTGATTTATGTCGGAAGGGGGTATACAGATGGATCAGCTTGTGGAGCAGTGAGGTATAACTATTACCGCTAGGGTCAAGCGTGAATCCGGATAAGTTAAAAATTTCAATGGCTCAATCAATTTTCTCTCGTTAAGTCGATGAATAGAAGGTATATCTAATGAATCCATCTCACGATCGTCAATTTGCTCCTGCCACTCAACGCAATCGTGAACCGATTCTAGAGGTTTTACTGGAAGTGCTCCCTCCAGCAGGAACAATCCTAGAAATTTCCAGTGGCACAGGAGAACATGCAGTATTCTTTGCACCTCGTTTAGCACCTCGACGATGGCAACCTTCTGATCCAAGCGCGATCGCGCGTGACAGTATCGCCGCGTGGCGCGAGTTTGAGCCTGCGGAGAATCTAGCTGCCCCGATCGAGATTGACGCACGTGATTCAGTTTGGAATGTTGAAGACTCAATTCAAGCGATCGTGAATATCAATATGATTCACATTGCGCCTTGGGCAGCGTGTTTAGGGCTAATGGCAGGTGCGAATCGACTGCTTCCACCCGGCGGAATTTTGTATTTGTACGGTCCCTACAAACAAAGCGGAATTCATACCGCTCCTAGTAATGAATTGTTCGATGACAGCTTGCAACTACAAAATCCAGAGTGGGGTGTCAGAAATCTAGAGGATGTAGTTGATGCTGCTCAAGCTCAAAATTTAGAGTTATTGAAAGTCCTTCCGATGCCTGCCAATAATCTATCTGTTGTCTTTCAAAAGCGATAAGAAACCCAAACATCCAAACGATAAATTGCTTCTCTCGCCTCAATGTTCAATTTGAGGCGAGAGAGTATTACGCAGAGGCTTTGCTAAAAGTGACCTTCGATCGCAGGAACGCATCGCTCACATAACAATGGATGCTCTTTTGATTCACCCACATGTGTCGAATAGTTCCAACAGCGATCGCATTTCTCCCCTTCAGCATCAATCACGCCAATGCCAAGCGTATCCGTTTGAGAGCAATACTTTGAACCAGTTAAGCGATCGCTAGATTCGAGCAGTTCAACTTGCGAGGTGATGAACAGATAGCGCAATTCATCCACACAATTGCCGCTCAAACTACTAGCAGGATTCAAAGCTTGCAGTTTTGCCCGCAGCTCTGAATCCGCAACAAAGAGTAAAAGCTTAGCTTCCAGTGAAGACCCGATCGCTTTATCAGCGCGAGCTTGTTCCAGAACTTTGTTCGCTTCTGCCCGCAGTTCTCTCAACTGTTCCCACTGTTTTGCTAGCTCTGGATTGCGCCATTGATCCTCTAGCTTCACCCATCCCGCTGCAAACACCGATTTGTGCGAAGTGGAATAAGGCAAGTACTGCCAGATATCTTCTGCCATGTGAGAGAGCACAGGCGCGATCGCTTTGGCTAAATTCTCAAGCGCGATCGCCAAAACAGTCTGACAACTCCGGCGACGTTGAGCATTGACCGAACTGATATACAGCCGATCTTTTGCAATGTCTAAGTAGAAGTTCGATAAATCAACCGTACAGAAGTTTTGAATCGTCTGGAAGAAGCGGAAAAATTGATAAGTTTCAAACGCATCTTGAACCTCGTCGAAGACTTCAGTGACGCGATGCAACATATATCGATCGAGTTCTGGTAGCTGCTCATAGGGAACAGCATCTTTTGCAGGATCAAAGTCATGCAAGTTTCCGAGCAAAAAGCGAGCCGTGTTGCGGATCTTGCGATACACATCGGACATCTGCTTCAAGATATTTTTCCCGATCGGCACATCATTGGTGTAGTCCACCGAAGACACCCACAATCGCAAAATATCAGCCCCATAAGGCGGTTCTTGCTGCTGATTCTTACCCCCTTCGATCACCACCATTGGATCAACCACGTTGCCTAGCGATTTACTTTGCTTCCGTCCCTGTTCATCCAAAGTAAACCCATGAGTTAGCACCGCTTTGTAAGGCGCATGACCATTCACTGCCACACTCGTGAGTAAGCTTGATTGGAACCAGCCGCGATGTTGATCTGAACCTTCGAGATAGATATCAGCCGGATAACGAAGTTCCGATCGCTGTTCTACAACCGATGCCCAAGACGACCCTGAATCAAACCAGACATCCATTGTGTCTGTGCCTTTTCGATACTTTTTACCGTGGTATTTTTCGGGAAGCAGTTCTTCGATCGACAATTCCCACCAAGCATCTGAGCCTTTTTCGGCAACGATCTGCTGCACATGCGCGATCGTTTCTTCATTCATTAATGGCTCACCCGTCTCTTCCTCATAAAACACGGGAATCGGCACGCCCCAGCTCCGCTGCCGTGAAATACACCAATCCGATCGCTCAGCAACCATCGATGTGATGCGATTCTCTCCTTGTGCCGGAATCCATTGCACTTCAGCGATCGACTTCAAGGCTTGATCGCGGAATCCTTCAACAGAGGCAAACCATTGTTCAGTCGCTCGGAAGATCGTCGGCTTTTTGGTGCGCCAATCGTAAGGATATTTGTGCTGGTAGGGTTCTTCTTTTAAGAGCGATCGGACTTCTTGCAATGCCTCGATCACGGCTGTATTTCCTTCACCCAGAACATTCAGCCCTTTGAATTGTCCGGCTTCTTCAGTAAAGTTGCCATTGTCATCGACAGGCGCAAGAATCGGCAATCCGTAGCGCTGCCCCACCTGATAGTCTTCTTGACCATGCCCTGGAGCGGTATGAACTAAACCTGTCCCGGATTCTGTTGTGACATAATCACCTCCGATCAAGATCTCACTCACGCGATCGTACAAGGGATGCCGATACGTACAATGCTCCAGCAATCGACCCATCATCGTTGCTTTGACTTCTAAGGTTGTCCCAAGCACTTCTGACAAGCGATCGACCAAATCCTTCGCCACGATCAGATACTTAAATCTTCCCGGTGCATTCTCTCCGACTTCAACGACTGCGTAAACCAAATCTGGATTGACACTCACACCCAAATTCCCTGGAATCGTCCAAGGCGTTGTTGTCCAGATCGCCACACCCAATTCACCCAAGAACGGATCAAGCGGCATCTGCAACTCTTTCGACAAGTTCAACACTTCAAACGCCGCATACAAACTGCGCGAAGTATGACCCTCTGGATATTCCAATTCCGCTTCAGCCAAAGCTGTCTTAGAGCTTGGACTCCAATGCACAGGCTTCAATCCTCGATAGATATAGCCTTTCAGCACCATTTGCCCAAACACACCAATTTGAGCCGCTTCGTATTCCGGCTTCAAGGTCAGATAAGGATGCTCCCAATCTCCCCAAACCCCATATCGTTGAAAGCTCTTGGACTGTTGCTCGACCGTTGCAAGGGCGAAATCTCTCGCTTTGTGGCGTAGATCGATCGTCGCCAAGGCTCGACGCTCATCTGGCTTGAGGGTTTGCAAGACTTTTAACTCGATCGGTAAACCATGACAATCCCAGCCCGGAACATACCGAACCTTTCGCCCTTTGAGCAATTGGTATTTATTAATCGTGTCTTTGAGAATTTTATTCATCGCATGACCGATGTGTAACGCGCCATTGGCGTAAGGCGGCCCGTCATGCAGAATGAACACTTCACCCGGATTTTCTTGTGACAGGTGTTCATAAATCTTCTGTTCTGCCCAGAACTTCTGCAATTCGGGTTCCCGTTTGACGGCATTTGCGCGCATGTCAAACTTAGTCTGGGGAAGATTGACACTATTTTTGTATGAACCTGGCTCTGTCGCAGTCATAAGAAAAAAGGGCTAGAAAAAATCACATCTATCTATTCTGTCAGGAATTTCGCCACTGCGGAGATTCAAGCTGATTTTGCTCCGCATTCTTAGCAAGAATAGAATCTTTTATCAGTGAAAAATACGATAGAAGTCGCATCATCTTTCCTGTATTTCTAGTGCCTTCTCATCAATCTTACGGATTGATCATTGGATAAAATCTATTCTTAATTGCTTAAATATTGAAATTAATCTAATTTTATCTCCGGGTTTACAAGGAGAATGTGAAGCGATCTCTTTTACTATGCAAGAAATTTATTTCCTCCTCAAAAACGCCTGGGATTACATCAGTAAAGAAACAAGAAGAGTGTAAAAACATACACACTAAAACACTGAGATGCCAGTATGAACGCATTCATCTCAAGGAGCTACAGGCATGTCTCTCTCTGGAAAACAGTTCATTGCTGGAGCAATTCTTGCAATGGGGATCGCACTCTCAAACGCAGGTCAAGCGTTTGCAGCTTCCCTCACGAGTCGGGCTACGCTAACTGCTGATAATCACTACGGACTCTTTCATGGCAGCAGCACGGGCGATCGCTTAAACTTCGTCGGACGCAATGAGTATGGTCCCAATGGCAGCACGGGCGGCTACAACTGGTCACATGCCGAAACTTGGGATTTCACAATGGACTCCAATGATTATTTGTATGTCGTCGTTTGGGACGATCGCAGTGTAGACGAGTCTTGGGTCGGCGAGTTCAGCTTCAAAGACAAAGACAGCAAGACTTACAACTTACTCTCGAAACCGGATGCGTGGGAGTATGTCATTACTCAGAAAGGCACAAACCCCGGTGACTGGGGACACACACCCGGTAATGCTGAGTTGAACTGGGAAATCTCGAATGCGAATTGGATTTCTGCTCGTAGCCGAGGCTTGAACGATGGTTCAACTCGCCCTTGGGGACGGATTTCGGAAGTGACTCAAGCAGCAGAATTCCTCAACACCACGACCAATTCATCCGGTGACAAGCGTGATAATAATCGCTACACCATTTTCCGCACCAAGCTGACGGTTGCTGATGTCACTGATATGCCGCCTGCTGAATCCGTTCCAGAACCCGCTTCTGCTGCTGGATTGCTCGCTCTGGGCGCAGTTGGCGCTTACTCTGCCCGCAAACGTAAAGCGAAAGCAGAATAATTTTTCGCTTTGCTAGTCAATGCCTATCAACCAGGGCTTGGAATTTTCCAAGCCCTTTTCTCTTTCTCGCTCACACTTTAAGCGCTTTCATCTGCGGCAAAATCGCCTGGAAAGCCCGCCCACGGTGGCTAATTTCCTGCTTAACCTCTAACGGCATCTCAGAAAACGTCATTCCCTGCTCTGGCACGTAAAAAATCGGATCGTATCCAAATCCGCCTTCGCCTCTCGGAGCGGTTAAAATCTCACCCGGACAGAATCCTTCGGTCAAAAGCGCGATCGTGCCATCTGGCTTCGCCACCGCTATCGCACAAACAAACTGCGCCCGCCGATCGGTGGCATCTCCTAATTCGCCTAATAATTTTGCAATTCGAGCTTGGTCTGACTCTGCATACCGAGCCGAATACACGCCGGGTCTACCGTCTAATGCCATGACTTCCAATCCCGAGTCATCGGCAATCGCCCATTGTCCGGTCGCGATCGCAACTTGAGTCGCTTTTTGAGCCGCATTCTCCTGAAACGTCGTTCCCGTTTCTTCCATCTCCAATTCTGGCGGCTTCAACCGTAATTCCCAATTCAGCCCAGACAAATACGGCTCAATCTCTTTCACTTTGCCCGGATTTCCGGTTGCTACCACTAAAACTGTCATCTCTCAATCCACTTGCGAAACGCATCCCAACTCGAAATATCTTCTAATAATGCCTGATATCCACTGACATTGGGATGCAATCCATCTTCAGTAAATTGCTGCTGACACCAAGTTAATCCTCGCGATCTCCAAGTCTCGAACAGATCTAAATGCGGGATCTTTCTTGCCTCACATGCTGATCGAATTGCTGCGTTATAGCGACTCTGATCTTGATGGTTGTAATGCATACAGTCCAGAAACGGCATTCTCGCTTCGTCTACTGGAACCATGCCAACAAACAAAACAGGACAAAGCTTACTGGCTCGATCGAGTAAATCCGCCATTTCAACTTGAAAGGTCTCAAACGGCGTTAAATTTTTTCCATCCAGCTTGCCAACTCGTGGCGAATCGTTCACTCCGACCGACAAAATAATCAAATCCGGAACGCGATTTCGCAATTCTCCGCGGTGATGAAATTCGACCTCTAATCGCCGTGCGACCTGCCGCACCCCATCTCCTCGCACTCCCAAGTTATAAAGGGCGTGGTTTGCCTCTCCCGGACTCATCCAGCGTCGTCTGAGTCGCTCTACCCAACCTCCACCTTCTGGATCACCAAATCCATAGACGAGGCTATCGCCTAATGCCAAAATTCGCAGTGAAGACACTGGAGGAGCCGTAGAATTGATTGGGGGAGAAACCAAAATCTGCATGAATCTTGTGCGAATGAAACAGGTCTGCGCTATTAATAGAGTCTGAGCTAATTCGGACTCTATCACTCTAAACGAAATTTTTCAAAACTTTACACAAGCTTTGAAGATCGAAATACTTCCGAATTCTTTACTGAGAGAACACTGATGGCAAAATCTGGATCCTTACATAAACGTCCCACCTTTGACACGGTTCAACTGATGCGCCGCGCCGATGACTTGATTAGCGCTGCTTCTAACCGTTACCGGATCACTGTTCAAGTTGCAAATCGCGCCAAACGCCGCCGTTTTGAAGATTTTGACAGTGGAGATGATCCGATGATGAAGCCTGTGATGCGAGCCATTATCGAAATGTCGGATGAACTGACACAGCCCGAAATTATCGGCGAATAATCCTGAATTTGGGGCAAGCAATTGCCCTTATTTTTTGATCAGTCTTATGAAGCGCTTTATTACTCTCAGTCTCGTCACGCTGTTCTTGAGTTCACCTGCTCTCGCCCAAACGCCTGGTTCTCGCCCGACTCGGATTCAGGAAGCATGGCAGCAAGTATACAAAGACAATCCGGATCTCCCGCTCGAAAATCAATACGTGAATCGTGAAACGGGCAAGGTTGATCCCAACAACACTTTAGTCAGTCGTTTGGTGCGTTATCACTATTTCATCAAAGGTCGTCCGGTGAATTATCGGCTGGACTGGAAATATACGATCGCGGATTTTCTGGGCGCAAATGAACTGATGAGCGCAAGTACTTATCCTGGGGCTGAAAATCTCCGCAAAAATCCCTTTGAAAGCGATCGTGCGATTATCCAAAAGTTGAATCGCAAACAGCGCGATGCCTTGATTCAGTCGTTAGTGAATGTCTTTACCCCTCGATGAGCCGGATTCTGAAAACGGGTGCAGGTTGGCGATTAGGTTGGGATGCTGCGGCTCCTGAATTTAAAGGCTTAGTCGGTGGCGAGGATTGGGCGATCGAACTAACCGAGCAGGAATGGAATGATTTCCGTCGCTTGAGTGAGCAATTGCATGAGACGCTTCAACAGATTGCTCAAGAGTTGATGGATGAAGAGAGAATCGCTTGCGAATTGGAAAGTGATCGCATCTGGCTAGAGGTGGAAGGATTTCCGAATGCTTATAGTTTGAGATTAATTCTTCAAACTGGAAGAAGGGCAGAAGGTTACTGGGAAAACGCTTTGGAATTGCGAGAGGCACTGTGTACGATCGAAGGTTTCTAAAACCTGGACGGAATGCGTGAACATTAGAGATGGAGTGATCAGTTAAGTCTCCTACCAGGTCACACGATCGCTCAAGCGTTCTATCAACTTCTTCCCGACACCAGGCACATGATCAAGATCTTCCAAGGACTGAAATGGACGGGCTTGAATGATTCGTTTCGCTAATCCTGAGCCAACTCCCGGCAATGCTTCTAACTCTGCCTGAGTTGCAGTATTGAGATTGACTAACCCGGTGCGAGATTGGCTTGGTGGAGGACATTGTTTCTGTTCAGCCTCAACCTTGCGCTGAATTGCTGGAGGAATCCCCAGAACTGAATTTGCATACAGTCGATCAAATTCTCGTTGAAAATGGGCTGCAACTACCGGATTCCGAATCACGATAACCGTTTCATCATTTCCACGATTCGCGGCAAGCGTCCAGTTATGAGACCCTGTAATCACGGTATGTCCGTCTACAATTCCAAACTTGTGATGCAACATATCACCGGGCGGAAGTTGCGGCACTCCAACTGTCTTGATGGGATTTTGCCAAGGACGATTATTGACTTCCCACTTGCAGGTATTACTTAGCGCCACGCCTAACATATCTAAACCTTCGCTGAAAGGTCTATACATGAAGCTGGGTTCGATTAATGCCCGAATTGATTTTCCTTCGATCGTATTAACCAAATCCTGATCCGAGAACACAAACAACGCTAAATCGATCGCTTGCGTGGATTGCTGAAGCGTTTTGGCAATCAAACCATTGGGTGTTTGTTCCCAGGGAATCGTTCTGGAATTGGGTGAGAACTGCAAGGAAATCACGCTCTCGCCCAGTTTGAACTGCTGTGCTGGACGAAATGGCTTTTTCACGCCAAATTTGCGATCGCTCCACATGAGTTCAAATTCTGCTGTAAAAGCCTGTGCAACTTCCACACTTTCCATCTTCAGCAAATTATTAGCATTGCCGCGGCTGCTAGGACGAGCAAAGTCTCCGTGTACGTCTGACATCGTGAAGTTTGCCGAAGTTACGATCGTAGTCTTTCCATCCACAACTATGAATTTGTGGTGCATTAAGTTACTGCCTCGGCTGCCATCGGCTCGATCATCGATCCGAGGAATCTTCGCAACATCCAAAATCACTAAGGCATCTCGATCCTGAATTTCAGTCAGGCTTAACTGTCCATCTTGATCTTGATCGATCAGCGTTCTGGATTCCTGATATCTCGCTTTTTCTCGCTCCGGCAATTTCTCAACTTCTGCGGCAGAATAACTGCTGTAAGGACGAGCGTACTGATTTTCGACAATCACTCGAACAGTCACGCCTGCTGCTGCGCGATCGCGCAATGCCTTCGCCACATTAGGCAATCGAAATTCTTGTACCGCAACATCAATGCTCGACTTTGCACTCGTGATCGTATCGATTAAAACGTCTTCTAAGTTATCGCCTGCCCTTGTAATTTTGCGATACGGCTCAGTATATTCAGAGGCCGCTGCTTGATTCGTAAAGACTTGGATGTTGGGATCTTGTGGCAGTGGGCGCACACTGATCGAAGATGAAGCTGCTCGGCATCCCGCAAATAGGAGCGTACAGAGACTAAACTGGATAAGGTGATTCAGTCTGACCACAAGCTAGATTCTCGCACAACATCAACGTGCTACTTTCAATGCATTCGCATCGAATAGCACCTGTAGCGTACCCATCTTTGGCAACCCCCACTCATGCAAATTTATCTCGACTATAGTGCAACTACGCCCACGCGACCCGAAGCGATCGCAGCAATGCAACAAGTCCTGACGGAGGAATGGGGCAATCCGTCGAGTTTGCATCAGTGGGGTCAGCGTGCGGCAACGATTCTAGAGCGATCGCGCGTTCAAGTTGCTCGTCTAATTAATGCACCTGAAGAGTCAATTGTTTTTACCTCGGGTGGAACAGAGTCAAATAATCTTGCGGTGATGGGAATCGCTCAGCAGTACCGTACGCCTCAACATATCATTATTTCTAGTGTTGAACATTCCGCCACTTCTGAGCCTGCAAGCCTTCTAGAGCAGTGGGGTTGGGAAGTGACTCGCCTGCCAGTGAATCGACTTGGACAAGTCGATCCCGCAGATTTAAAAGCATCGCTTCAATCCAACACCGTTTTAGTGTCGATCATCTATGGTCAAAGCGAAGTTGGAACACTTCAACCGATCGCCCAATTGGGTCAGATTGTTCATGATCATGGTGCAGTTTTTCATACCGATGCTGTCCAGGTTGCGGGACGATTGCCGATCGATGTTCAGCACTTACCGATTGATTTACTGTCACTGTCAAGTCATAAAATTTACGGCTCTCAGGGAGCTGGAGCACTTTATGTGCGTCCTGGGGTAAAACTTCTGCCGCTGCTCAATGGTGGTGGACAAGAAGCAAAACTGCGATCGGGCACGCAAGCCCTGCCAGCGATCGCAAGTTTTGGCATTGCAGCCGAGTTGATCGCTCAAGAATTAGCGATCGAAACTCCTCGCTTGATTCGACTCCGCGATCGCTTATTTGATGCGCTATCTAATGTTTCTGGCTTAGTCGTGACCGGAGATCGGGTGCATCGGCTCCCGCATCATGTCAGCTTCTGCTTACCCGAGGCAGATGGGCAGACGCTGAATGGCAAAGTGTTAGTTCGACAAATGAATCTTGCGGGCATTGGAATTAGTGCAGGGGCTGCCTGTAGTAGCGGAACATTGCGCCCCAGTACGATTTTGCAGGCGATGGGTTATGACGATCGTGTTGCGAAATCAGGTATCCGGCTTACGTTAGGAAAACAGACAACCGAAGAAGATATTGATTGGACTGCAATCGTATTGCAGCAAATCTTGGCGCGTCTGCAACCTCAAAAGCAGCCCTGTGAATGCTACTAAATTAGAGCATTCGGAAGCATTGCTAAAGATGCTCCTGCTTGGACTCGAACTTCTAAATCAGCATCTTCTATCAATCGATTCAAGAGGGTCACGACTCGATCAACCGCTTGCCCTCGTTTTGCCAACTCTCCCAATTCAACCGCAACCGCCAATCGCATGAATGGATCTGGATCGATGACCTTGCTCGTCAGCTGATTCAACGTTTCCTCAACCTGTTCTAACTGCTCAAGTTCTGCGAGAACAGGCTGGGAATGATGCGTTGCTTCTGGAGGTGAATCAGTCTCTAAGCTCGGATCAATCACCTCTGAAATTCTCAGCGATGTCGCCAAAGGAATATCAGGTGTAGGCTGTGGAATCATCGACAGAATTGCACCTTCAGAGTCTAAATCAGGCTGAAGTTTCGGAGCTTCTGGGGCAATGGCTTCTTGAACAGAATTGGGCTGTAACTTGAGTTTTGTATAAGTGCGAGATGCAGACACGATCGCGCCAAGAATTGCAGCGATCGCGATCAGAAAAAATAAAGTCATCATTCTTCTAAACTTTCAAGTTGGATAGTTCTATTCCACAGCGATCGCATTAGAACTTACATCTGACTTGATAGAGATTCTACGCAAAAAGCCCCCGCACGAGGCGAGGGCTTTGAAATCGAACTGACTAGAAATTAGTCAAGGTTCGGCATCGACAATACAGGTTCAGTCTCACGGTTGATCCCTTTCTCGAAGCCAGCAACAGCCGCGCGTGCGCGACCTGCGTGCCACAAGTGACCGACCAAGAAGAAGAAGCCCATGATGAAGTGGAAGCTCGCTAACCAAGCACGAGGGTTCACATAGTTGAACGAGTTAATTTCCGTTGCAACACCACCCACAGAGTTGATCGAACCGAGCGGAGCATGAGTCATGTACTCAGCCGCGCGGCGAACTTGCCAAGGCTGAATATCGTTCTTGATCTTGTTCAAGTCAAGACCGTTCGGACCCCGTAGCGGCTCCAACCAAGGACCACGGAAGTCCCAGAAGCGCATGGTTTCACCACCGAAGATGATTTCACCCGTCGGAGAGCGCATCAGGTACTTACCAAGACCGGTCGGACCTTGAGCAGAACCAACGTTCGCACCCAACTTCTGGTCACGAATCAAGAAGGTCATCGCTTGCGCTTGAGACGCTTCAGGACCCGTCGGACCGTAGAATTCACTGGGGTAAGCCGTATTGTTATACCAAACAAAGATAGAAGCAATGAAGCCCATCAAAGACAACGCACCCAAGCTGTAGGAAAGGTAAGCTTCACCTGACCAAATCAGCGCGCGACGTGCCCAACCAAAAGGCTTGGTCAAGATGTGCCAGACTCCACCTGCAATGCAGATGAATCCGATCCAAATATGACCGCCAATGATGTCTTCCATGTTGTCCACACCGATGATCCAGCCTTCTCCACCAAACGGAGCTTTGGTGAGATAGCCGAAGATCTTAGCAGGGTTTAACGTGGGGTTCGTGATCACACGAACATCACCACCACCCGGTGCCCAAGTATCGTAGACTCCGCCGAAGAACATTGCTTTAATGACCAATAGCAACGCACCCGCACCCAACAGGATCAAGTGATAGCCAATGATGTTGGTCATTTGATTCTTATCTTTCCAGTCGTAACCGAAGAAAGACGAATATTCTTCAAGTGTTTCCGGTCCACGAACTGCGTGGTAAATTCCACCCAGACCGAGTACTGCGGAAGAGATTAGGTGTAAAACACCGACGACAAAGTAAGGGAAGGTGTCAATCACTTCGCCACCCGGTCCAACACCCCAACCTTGGGTTGCCAAGTGAGGCAGCAAGATCAAACCTTGCTCATACATCGGTTTCTCGGGGATAAAGTGCGCAACCTCAAACAAGGTCATTGCACCTGCCCAGAAAACGATCAGACCTGCGTGGGCGACGTGAGCACCCAGTAATTTACCAGAGAGATTGATTAAACGAGCATTACCTGCCCACCAAGCAAATCCAGATGATTCTTGGTCGCGGTTGCCTGCGAAAGAAGTATTAGAGAGCGTTACCACGGGGAAGAACCTCTTCGGGGAATACAAAGTGTTCATGAGGCTGATCCTGAGATGCCATCCATGCCCGGATGCCCTCATTCAGCAGAATGTTCTTGGTGTAGAACGTCTCGAATTCTGGGTCTTCAGCGGCCCGAAGCT
>NZ_JAFLCJ010000054.1:0-12685 GCF_017302695.1 Leptolyngbya sp. UWPOB_LEPTO1
TGCAACAGATACAGCACCTGGAGCCGTTCTTTACCTGTCGCCGTGGTTTGTGCCCTGAGTAGTTGTTTCAGTTCTTCAGCGCTTTCTTGAATCTCTAGCTTGTAAACGCCTGCCATCGTCGCTGACGCGGCATAGAGGGTACTGTACTGGCTGACCTTCGCACTCAGGACTTCATAGTCAGGATAACGGTACTTAGGCAGGGATTGCAAGACTTGTTGCTCTTGTATAAACTTCTCATTGCATTTTGCATTCATCTTTGCAATGACTGTTTCAATCCAGCTTTGATACTCACTCACTGTCGCAAAATCGAAACTGCCGCGCAGCAATAACGATTGCTTTAATCGTCGCTTAAAATGTCCGTGAGAAGCCTCAATCGCTCCATTTTCATGTGCTACCCCTAAATTGTTGCGCGTGGCTTGCAGGCGATAGTGGGCGCAGACTTCCTGTTGAGCGACAAACCCACTAGCACCGTAGAGAACAACATCATAGGAACGCTCAGACATGGCAGCAAGACTTCAAGTTACTCTGATATGTTGACCTCCGACAGCGAGGACAAGAACGAGAGCGGTTAACTCATATTCTCAGCAAAACCTAGAATGGGCCGGTCTCGATGTTCATAGAGTAATTCACTCTGAGCATCAAACAAAAACGTTGCGCCGTGCTGGGTGAGGTAGGAGGAATCTGGCACATAGGTTTTCCAATGACTTAGCACTTCGGTCATATTTCGCAGTCGCAACTTCTAAAATCTGCGATCGCTTCTGGGCTAGAAGATCTTCAATACCCAAACCTGATTGAATTGCTATCCTCCGATCCTCGTCCTCCAAAATCGCATCGAATTGCTAGCTCTAGTTTAGAACACCCAATTCGGTCGGAGCATAATTATTCGCTGAGACAATGGGAGTGCGATATGTCATAGCGTATCTTCGTTCTGGCACGGTCGAAGTAATTCCACTTTTTGTTATGGATGCCGCGATCGAAGACTATACAACCTAATCAGGTGCATAACCTCGTGATCGCGGCATCCTAAACCTAGAGCAGCGACTGCATTTGATTGAACAACATCATGAAACTATTTCTGACTTTATCTCTAGTTGGAACAACGCTTCTCAGCCATTTTTCCCAAGCATTTCGCCTGCATCCTGTTGTCATTGCAGGTTTAACGACAGGGATGATCCTAACTTGCAGTATGACGATCGCTCAATCCGTGACAACAGGTTGGTTATTCAATGGACAAAGCACGCTCAACCAGATCACGCTCAACGGTATTAAATATACTGGAGAATGTGCTGCGGGTCCATTTTTTCCAGAACTGACAGGTACTTTCATCTCTCAAAAAACGCCTCCCGCACCTCATACTCGTGTCCTCATCAAAAACGTAACTTTGGGTGTTGCAACCGATCCAAATCCATATACCAATCGCGAATATGACGAACGCCGCCCTACTTCTGAAATTGCTAAGATGGATTTCTCACGAAAACATCGGATGCGGAGATTTGGCGTTGTACAAGGGTTGAATACATTCGAGTACACGATTAAACGACGAGATAAAGTCTTAGAAACTGGAACCTTTACTTCAAACATTACTACTAGTGTCCGTGAGGAGGAGCGCAATGCAACTTGGATTCGCGATAAGGTCTGTGCTAACAGGTCTGTTTCGCTAGATGTCTGTGCTGATGTTCGGAGCCGCCGCGCTCGACAATGCCAAGATGGTCGCGTTCTTGAATCGGAACTTACACCCGACGATCCTGAAATTACTAGCCGTATCTATAATGACACCGGAGAAACCCTCACGTTTCGATATGATAATCGAGAATATCGGCTCTCGCCAGGAGAATATACAACACTCAGAAGTTTTGAAACACCGTTCTCTGAATCTCTTTACTTCAATACGACCTGTAAAAACTGTCGCAGATTCAGTTCATCTAGTAGCTTCACTCCTGGTAAACGCTATCGATTTACTGCAAACAAGCATGGTGAAACTCGAACGATTCAACTAGAAGATTATCCTCGCTCGAATTACTAGAAGAATTGAAAAATGGCTTCAGTAAAGATTCTCCTAGTTCTCCCAAAATCCCCCTGAACTCCCTTCAAAATGATAAAGGTGTTACTGATTGAGTAACACCTTTCACTCATCAACAGAATAGACGTATTCTCCACATAGAAAAGTACTTTGGCGAATAAAATGCCAACTCGATTCTAGAAATTAATCATCCTAGTGTGCGGAGCTTGTCTAACTGGGCTATCAATCTTTTCTGATACTCTCAGCCATACGGCTCAAGCACAAGCTGAATCGAAAACGACACCTTAGCGTTTGATATGAGAGGAGCTATGTGGCTGCCAACCATTTGGTTCAAGGAGATAAAACCGTTTTGCTTCTCTCTCAACAAGAAAGAGTTTCACCTTTGTGCCTACTGCTAGAGGGCGTGACTGTCTTTGAGAACCTGGCGGCGAGATTGGCTTTCGATCTTTAATCGTGGTGTAATGCACCTCAATGGTTTGTCCAGGTTTCAACTGCGCTGAAAGAGATTTGTCCACTCTTTCAATCCGAACTTTGGCAATATGCTCGTAGTTCGTCCCGTATTGAACCGGAACTTCTCTCGTTTTAATCAAAGTGACCTGACCTACCACAATATGAGTGGCACGTTCTCTCAGTTTTTGCTCGGATAGAGGAGGAATGGCAGAATGAACTGATAGAGAAGTTATTAGAGGAATTGAAACTGCGATCGCCAGCGTAAGCCATAATAGTTGTTTTTTCATATCAAGACGCTCGCTTCAATTGGTTCAGAGCATGACCATACCATTCTGTATTGCCTTGCTTTTGATATAGTTCAACCGCTTTTTGAAAGTCTGAATGTGCTTCTCGCTGATTTCCTGCTGCTTTGAAGATCAGACCGCGACTGTAGTAAGCATCTGCTAATTCTGGATTAAGTTGGATCGCTTGAGTATAGTCTGCGATCGCACCTTGACGATCCCCTAACTCATCCCGAAGCCCCGCTCGATTGTAGTAGGTTGGCACAAATTTGGGATTAATCCGAATCGCTTGAGCGTAATCTGCTAGCGCCCCTTGGTTATCTTTCATAGCTGCACGGGCCGCACCTCGATTACTGTAGGCTTCTACATATTGCGGTTGAATTTTAATCGCTTGAGTATAGTCCGTGATCGCACGCTGATTGTCACCAAGCGCGAAGTAGGCATTCCCACGATTTTTATAGGAAACACTATCATTGGGCGTAAGTTGAAGGGCTTGGGTATAGTCTGAGATCGCGCCTTGATGATGATTTAATTTTGACTGAGCATTCGCTCGATTCTTATAGAACTCAACTTGGCCGGGTTGATGCTGGATTGCTTGGGTATAGTTCGTGATCGCAGCTTGGTAGTTTCCTTGCATCACAGCAATGTTGCCTCGATTATTGTATGCCGAGGCATGAGTTGGATTCAGCCTGAGGGCTTGAGTGTAGTCTGAGTAGGCATTTTGGTAGTCTGCAAGTGCAAAATACGCATTCCCACGATTGTTGTATGCTATGAAATAATCCGGTTTGTATTTGATCGCTTGAGTGTAGTCTGAAATTCCAGCTTGCTGATTACCTAGCTCTCTGTGAGCATTGCCTCGGTTATAGTAAGCTTCAGCATAATCCGGTTTGTATTTGATCGCTTGAGTATAGTCTGCGATCGCACGTTGAGACTCTCTTAAATCGATGTAGGCATTGCCTCGACTAGCGTAAGCCTGAGGGAAATCTGGTTTGTATTTAATCGCTTGAGTGTAGTCCGCGATCGCGTTTTGATAGTCTTTCAATGCTACATACGCAAGTCCTCGATCGTGGTACGCCTCGACAAGGTTAGGCTGAAGTTGAATCGCTTGGGTGTAGAGTGCGATCGCGCCTTGCAAATCATTTTGATCATGCTTCCTTGAAGCTTGTAGCAGTAGTGTTCGTGCAGGTGAGTTGTTCTGAGTTTGAGCAACAGGAAATGCAACCGACGGAGATAAATTGATGCAGGTTCCGCTCCAAACTCCTGCGGCTAAAATTAAGGCTTGCAAGCGTCTGTAAGAAACGTTGGAAGATTTTGGGAGAGAACTCATCATCTTGAACTGAAAGTATGTTGTGTCTCGATTTAGGGTTCACCTTGGTAGAGGATATGCAAGCTGCATAAGCTCACGATCGCGAAACCCGATACCCACTCACAAGTGATAGACAAGATGACAGATGTACAGATTTCTTCCGGTCGGGCTGCTCTTGATTAATGTTCTTTGGACAAGTACTGCTCAGCCAGCTCACGCCCTGAGTCTGAGGTTTTGTGTCAATCCTGATAGTACACCTGATTCTCCATCGCTCAAGCATACTCAGCCAGAAAATGCTGAGTGGGAACAGGGTCAAAAACTTGCCCAGATTGCGATCGCATTCTACCAAGCCGGAAAACCTGATCAAATGCAGCGGGTAAATCAACAGATTCAGACGAAGTTTCGCTACTCAGCAGAGCGGATGAGGATTTTATCAGCGCTGCAAATGCTCATCGTTGGGAATCAAGAAGCAGCACTTTCAGAGTTATCAAATCTAAATTTAACTGAACAAGACGCAACTGCCATTCTGATAGAAATTCTCAAGCTCCCCGAAGCAGATCGAGCAACTTGGGTTTTGCAGGCTGTTGATCGACTTCCAGATCGCATGATCAATGTGAAATTTGCTTGGCTCTTGGGTGTTGCAGATTCATATCCAAATCGCACCGAGTCGATGAAATTACTAGCAAAAGCGCGATCTCTACTCTATGAAGAATGGCAACTTGATAAGTGGGTTGATCTTGCAGAAACTTATCGGAGAGCAGGAGACGCTCAGACTGCACGATCGCTTTTAGAATCTGTGATCAAAATAGGACTGCCGCAAAACAAAATAGCAGCAGTCAGTCGGGCTTATGCGATGCTAAATGACTTCAATGCAGCGCAGAAGTTGATTCAGACGATGCCCGCAGCACAGCATTCAGTTCAGACGATGCTTGCATCTCAGAATTTAATGTCGGTACAGCCTATACCTGATGCTCCAGACAATGTTCGAGCCGCGATCGCACTTCAGTTTTCAGATCGTGGAGATGTCGCTCGCAGCAATCATTTCCTCAAACAAATTCGCGATCCTGGCATAAAACGGGATATCTCTTCTCAGATCATTCAGAAACTGCTGAAACAAAATCGCAAGCTTGTCTTACCAGAAAATGCTTCTACAGTTGAACGACAAATTGCTGAAATGGGAAGATTTCCAGGGCTATATGCGCTGATTAAAGATTGGCAGTCTATTCAGTTTCAACAAAATGCAGTAGCATGGCTCATCTATCGGGCGGCTCAAGCGAATCAGACGATAATTAGCGATCGCATGTTGACCCAACTGCGAGGATCTGATCTCAACTCATTCATTCGAGCCGCACAACTCCTCAATCAAGTGGGCTATCAATCGAAAGCACAAAACTTACTCATTGAAGCAATCGAACTCGCAAAACAAAAAGATTCAGCATTGATTCCATCACTGGCAGGACTCTTAGCAGAGACAGGCAACTTTCAGCAGGCAAATCGATTACTAGACGAACAGCTTGCACAGTTTGAGCGCAATCCAAAAGAAGCCAACTTACCAAAAAGCATTTCTAGCCCTGGTGACTTTTCACTCTTCTCTGAGGAGAGTTCCCTCTCACATTTCTTCAAAGAGCAGGTTTTCTCGTTGAGTTCTTCCCAAGCCAAGCAACTGCACAAATTGAACCCAGAACAAATTTTGCAATCGGTTCCGCCGCTCCAGAAGGATGTAAAAGCGATCGCATATGGTCATTTTGCGAAAGAATATAGTCGTGCCCGCAACTTTGCCAAAGCAAATGAATTGCTGCAAAAGATTCCAGCGCGATATTGCAAGTTTAGAACATCAATCTATCAGGAGCTAGTTGCTCAGGCGACGATGGCGAAAGATGCAGAAGTCGCACTCACCGCAATGGCACAAATTCATCCTTCCGAGGAAAATCAAAGTTTTTTGCGTGCTCAGTTTCTTGCGATCGCGCAATTCTACATTGAACAAAA
The DNA here is from genome assembly GCF_017302695.1 of Leptolyngbya sp. UWPOB_LEPTO1. NCBI lineage: Bacteria > Bacillati > Cyanobacteriota > Cyanophyceae > Leptolyngbyales > Leptolyngbyaceae > Leptolyngbya > Leptolyngbya sp. UWPOB_LEPTO1. The sequence goes on from NZ_JAFLCJ010000054.1 coordinate 6,044, forward strand.
CAAAGGAACAGAAGCCATTCCGCTTCTAGAACATTTGCTGAAACCTTTATAGGGTGCAGAGCAGGGGCATTGCATAACCTCAATCTATTAAGATTCTATACCTGCTCAAGACATTTCATCTTGTTCGTCTGCTGCAATTCGAGAATGGCTTAATTTGAAAAATTCGATGTCTATTGCTTATTGCTAGCACTTTACTTTCTAAGGTTTATCTAATGCGTCATCTCAGTTTTGTCTGTTTTCTTAGTTGTTTCGCGATCGCGGGATGCAATGCCGCCCAAATCGATGCGAAAGTCACTCCAACACAAGCCACCGCTCAACCTTCTAAATCATTAAACATTCAAATCAATGCTCAAGTGGAAGAATCTCCAAAGCCAGAAGCAAATCAGATTGCAGAAGGGCGCTACTGGCTCGGAGGAACTGGTCAAGCACTAGAAGTCCAAGGCGAATACTTTCGCTATGAAACTGAAGGAGGGACGCAACCTTGGCGATCGCTCTCCGAACTTCAAGCGGTAAAAACTGAAGTCGTCTTTGATGGCAAGCTTTATTGGTGCTTATCGACAATGCAGCCAAAATCAGAGGCGGCTACTTGTTCTAAAGAAGGTTGGGTCACACAAGAATCTTCTTCAATCCCAGTCGAATCTTCAGGCGAACCTAGCCGAAAAATCAACTTAAATCTTGGAATATACAATGTCGGCTCAACTTATATTCAAATTGCAGCAAAAGGAGACAGACAATGTTTGCATATCTTTTCGATGAGAGGCTGGCGCGTTGGTTCAATTACTCCTGATGATCAACGTGAAGGTGTTTACCGAGTTCAAGGATGGGACAATATCAGACTTTCTCAACCCGATCCTGAAACTCTTCTCATTGACGCAGTTGCGTATCAAGCCAATCACCAATTTTCGCAAGAAATTGATGAGAACCTTCAGCAATGTTTAGATTCTGAGGCTCCTTTTGAGAGAACAGGTCAAGGACGAACTTAATCCATCTAAAATCATGAAACGACAAGCGATCTCACTCACCGCCTTTCTCAGTCTTCTAGTTCACGGGTGTAGCTATAGCAAGATTGCTACTCCTCCAGCGCCTAGCACACCTGTAGCGAGTTCGTCACAACCTACTGACAAATCAGAGAAGAGTGTAGCTTCCACTAAATCAGAGGACTCGACTCAACCTACGGCTTCTTACAAAACAGAAGAATCTTCACCTTCTCAAGTAAAGCAGCGAGTCTCAGAAGAGCAGAATGTTGATCGTACTCAAGAAGTAATGGGTAACGCATCAACAGGTGAAAAAGTGACCTTGATGCTAGATTCGATCGACATCACACTACGAAGTATTGGCTTTGAGCGACCGACTTACTCTTTTAGCTATCAGATCGGTGCTGAAAAAGTAAATGCTGTGACTTCTTGCAATGGCGAATTCCAGACGACCAAAGATGGGACTTTCTATGACAATCCAGTCAAGCCAGCTTCAGCAGCAACTCAGAAAATGCTCGATCGAGTCTGCACCTATCGTGTCAAAGCTTTCCAAGTTGTGAATCTTCCTGCATCCGTGAAAACTGAGCCACAAGGCAAAACGCTCTGTACTGTGCAAAATGCTCAATCGATTACGACTTTTGGACAGCATCAAGATTACGCAGGTTGGTTTTATACTAACGTTTGCGGCAAGATAGGATTGATCAATCGCGCTCAAATTCAATAGAGCAAAGGGATTTTCAACAGTTTTGTCAGTCTATCAGACTACCTGCCTCAATTATCAGGTAGTCTGAATGTCAGTACTCCTGCCTGATTTCCTTGTTGGAAAAACAGCTTCAAGTTTTGAGCATGATTGATGATTTCATATCGCTGCACAGTTTCTAGTTTTGCTAGAAAACTCTGCTCAAGCTGCATTTGTGAGAGTGAGCACATCTTCTCTGTCGTCGCAATTCCTCCGATTTTGATTCGATTTCGTGATGCCTCGTAAGCAGCAGAATATTCATTACAGCCAGCAGATCCACCGATTGAATCTGCTGTGAATTTCAGCGTAATTGGCTGTGGTGTGGTTTGAGTTGTTGAACCGATTGTGATTGAGCTCAGGTGCCAATCTGTGTTTTTAAGCTGCGATCGCATCGGTGTAAAACCCAAAAATCCTTTACCAGAAGCCGCTTTATACTCAATAATTAATTTATCGGGCTTCAGGAAAGCTACAGCGTAAGACGCTTTTAGAGCAGAAGCAAACCAATTTTCTCGATTGGCAACTGCTGAAATACATCCCCTCTTTGTAGAAATGATTGCTCTTGGTAGGTGCAACTGGAAATTTTGGAATTGATACTCCGCTGAGTAATCATTGCAGCCTGTTGAGCCACCAAGCCGTTTCCCATCAAAGCGAATTGTGATTGGATGGCTGGGAAGTAATCGGATAGACTGTCCCTTCGATTTCCACTCTGAAAGTTGCCAAGTAATTCCTTCAAATGCAGATGAGTCAGGCTGATAGAGGTTGCCAGGACGAGGAATGGTGGCGAGGATTTTAGATTGAGCAGAAACCGAGTTAAGAGGAGTCGTTGACGTTTTCGATTGAACCGGAATGCTAGAGAAAGCCGCGATCGTAATCGCGCCGACTAACATTGGGATAAGTCTTTTGAAGGTAAAGTCGATTTTTTGCAACATATATTGGGGTTTTCGATATCGAAACCGAGCAGAACCATGCTTGATCTTTTGATCAAGTACATATCCTTGCTCTTGAACCTAGTTTCTTTCACCCTGAAGGTACGGTCTCATATGAATTGCTAAAGTGTCCAATGGTACTCACTATTCAACCTTCATACATTTAAGCATGGCGCTTCGTGCTTTCATAAATCCAGTCATACTGGCACGAAACACCTCTTTGCCATCTAGTTGCAGTGTGACTTCATTCTCTGCATTCGCATGACGCATCATTCCTAACACGTCAGCTAGAACCAGAATTCCAGAGTTTTTGCCGTGAGGTATGAGTGCCGCATTGATGGGTACAGGTTTAGCCCCCTTGAATGTGAGAGTAGGCTGAATCTCCCTAATCCCAGTAGTTGCAGGCATTCCAACGCCTTGAAATAGGATTGCGCCCGCGCCCTTTTGACTCGGGCCAGAGAACAACACAATATTAGATACTTTGGGAGTCTCAGTAAATGAGACAGCGCAATTTTTTCCAGTTCCATCCCCTTCGGAAGTCATCAACCATATTCCTACGTTGGGTTCGTGAAACAGAATTCTTCCGTATTTTGCTTCAAATTCTGCCCGTTTAACCAGCGAGTCTAGCAAGCTCATCATTGCTGGATCTGGAGGGAGTTTGAGTGGAGCGGGTTCAGATCTAGGGGGTTTAGGAGCGGGGAGATTGACCGCTGGTGTTTCTTCTACCCACGCGCATGCAATCCCTGACTTGTTAGGTTGCCCGCTGGTAGGATCCGGTACTCCGACTGGGCATTGCCAACGAGCGTTAGCTTTAGTCATCATCATTGAACTGGTGACAACTATCGATAGAGCAGACAAAGCTAGTTTTGTGGATAGAGAAGAAATTCTGGCGGGATTCATAGATACCTTATGGAAATGAAAGAAACTCAGTTGTGAATAGAAGCAGCTTTGACTTAGAGTGCTCTGTATAGATTTAAGTTTCGAGTCTAGAGAGGTTATGCAATCTCATTCTCCACTTCAAAATGTTGCCATCATCCATAAACGAAGCCAGCTAAAGCTCCAGTTGAGCGGCTACCGATAACTTTGAAAATTACCGACAAAGATTTTCAAATCGACCCATACCTGTTGCGGGTACTGAACATTGATAGGTTCCTATCAGAGTTCGACCTTTTGAACCTATCTGGAAGTGGCGTAATTCGACTGGAGGCGGACTCGCTCCTACTCTAGAAGCCTCCAACTGGAGATTCTCAAATCTTGACATCATACAGAAGTTACGGTCAGCAGCACGTACCGTAGCATTTCTGTCTGGAGGACGTGTAATCACAGACAGAATGAGTCGATTATCGTCGGATTTGGGACTCTGCCACTCATAAAATGCAAGTGGTACATTGTCTCGGCTGTAAACACCACAGGGTGTGTTTTCTCCCTTTCCACCCTGTAAATTTATAAAAAGCCACTGAAGACGAGTAAGGGTATAAGGTTGTTGCCAGATGTCTTGAGATGGTGAAACCTCGGCAAAAACTGGTTGCTGACATAGCGCTGCCATGCCTATAGCTGCAATCTTAGAGAGAAAGAGAACCTGCTTTTTCATAAAATCCTAGTACTTATACTCTTACTCAAAAATTCTACTACCTTGTTTCATAGCCAATTGCAATGATTCAGAGATACGCGGGCGGGAATCAGCATTTACTTCTAACCGGTCAATAACGATCTCAATATCGTGTACCTTATACCTGTCAAGTTGAATGCGTTTTGTTAATTCAACAACTTCGCCATCGATGCGTACACGAAGGAACCCCCATTTTTTGATCTGCTCAAATAATTCACGGTAGTGTCCTTTTCTTCCTTTAACTACAGGTGCCAGGATCAATACTTTCTTGTCGTAGAATTTTTCGAGAATAAGATCGATGATTTGATCGTCAGAATAACGAACCATCTTTTCTCCGGTAACATAGCTGAATGCTTCAGAGGCGCGTGCGTATAATAATCGCAAAAAGTCGTAGATCTCGGTAATAGTTCCGACAGTTGAGCGTGGGTTTTTATTTACTGTTTTTTGTTCAATGGAGATTACAGGACTAAGGCCGGTTATTTTATCAACGTCCGGACGCTCCATGTTGCCTAAAAATTGACGTGCATATGCTGAAAAACTTTCAATATAGCGTCTTTGCCCTTCTGCATAAATTGTGTCAAAGGCTAATGACGATTTCCCACTTCCGCTCAATCCTGTTATTACGACTAATTGATTGCGGGGAATTGTAACATCGATATTTTTTAGGTTGTGAACCCTGGCACCAACTACTTCTAAAAAATCACTTTCACTAATCTTTTCCATTGACATTTTCTTTCCTAATATCTTATGATTCTAATCTTTTCATAAGCATAACAAAGATAATGAAGTATTGTTGGATGGACAAGAATATAAGCCAATAAGAGGAGTTGAAAATAATAAAATCAGTGCGTTTTTACGCTGTCGGAGAGCGGGTTGGTCAATATAGTTGTTGAGGAATCTTTTAAGGCGTTTGTAATGGTGGGTAGTATTTCTTTTTCGATATCGTTCAATTTGGTCCCTTTTTTAGGAAAAGCAATAGCATATTTCTTTTTGTTGGTATTGGTAAGTGAGTTTGTTAATAGCCATGGATTTAAATTTATTAATGTCTCGCGGTCATATCCCTGAGCGATAGCAAATGCAGTTAGATCATGAATGGTACTGTCAATCGTTATTTTTTTTAATGCAGGAACACCGTATAGATCTTTTTTACTGATCTTGTAACCATATACATGTGGACGAGCCAAAATTTCTTTAACCGCAAGAACTTTGTAGATGTACCTTGCTGTTTCAGCTGTGAGTAATAATTTGTAATAATTCTCAGTGTTTTGTTTGTTGAGCTGTGATTGAATACCTCCCATTCCTCTATTATAGGAGGCTGCAACTAAGGTCCAGTTGTTAAACATCTTGTAGGCTTCTTTAAAATATTTACAAGCGGCTTCAGTTGATTTTTCAACGTGATAACGTTCATCTACTTCGCTCGTAATTTCTAAACCGTATCCTCTTGCAGTTACATCAATTAATTGCCAGAATCCTGTTGCTCCTTGAGGTGATACAGCATTGGTTAACTGACTTTCAACAATGGCTAAGTATTTAAAATCTTCCGGGATGTCGTTTTTTTTCAATATAGGTTCAATAATAGGAAACCATCTGCTGGCTCGTTTATGAAGAAACAACGAATGTGTTTGTTCATAGATGTTTTTTTGTAATTCTCTGGCGATCGCTTTCCTTACACTAGGTTCTTTAACAGGAACTTTTTCTCCGGCAAAGGTCATGTTTTTAGGAATTGTTACTTTAAAAGAGTTGTAATTTTCACTAAAATAATCTTCATAATTCGAATCAATTTTTTTTGTTGAATTATAGAATGCGATCAGCTCAAAAATGCTTGTCAAGAGTATAATTGAAAGTAATGCTATAAGTATTTTCTTATGGCGAAAAGCAAATCGTTTTATGTTAACGAAATATGACTTAAGCATTATTTTTTTTCTTGAATTTTTGTGTTGGAGAATACAAAAACCAGAATAATGCAATAAAGTATATACTGAAAAGAGTAATGTGCAAATAGCCCCAATCCTTGATATACTTTATGATCAGTATATTGAAGAACATCGAAACAAGGCAAATGCCAATATACAAGATTGCAATTCTTTTTTCTGTTAGTCCGCTATAAAATAAAAAATGTGTTGTATGATCTTTTCCACCAATGAATGGCGAAGAACCTCTTGCTAAGCGGTTGATCGTTACTGTGGTTGTGTCAATAATGGGTATGGCGAAGGTCAAAATAGTTACAAAGAATTGTTTGGATTGGATTAATTCCCCATTCACATCAGGAGTATTCCAGAAGTAGATAATACCCATTGCTCCTAAAAATAGTCCTAAAAATTGACTTCCCGTATCGCCCATGAATATTTTGGAAGGATGCCAGTTAAAATATAGAAAGCCGATCAATGCCCCCGC
>NZ_JAFLCJ010000055.1:0-11252 GCF_017302695.1 Leptolyngbya sp. UWPOB_LEPTO1
TGTCTACGGAGTGACGACCAGTAATGCTTTCCACCCAGTGATGATCAGCCAGGGTCTTGCAATCAATTGCTTTCAATGTGTGCGTGTCTGGTACAGAGAATAAGCTTCATCGGAGAAAGTAATGAAACGATTTACCTGGTTTACTTTTCTGTATCTCGCGCTCGGAGTTTGCCTGACGGCGATCGCGCTTGAGAGCCAGAACTGGACGATGGAAGCCATGTTACAAGCGTTTTCGTGGCTATTAGCCGTCTTAATATTTGCAGAAATCATTGTGATTACATGGCAAGTAAATCCTGAACATTAGTTCTCAATCAGAACAAGGAACACCATGAATAAGCCTAAGTATTACAGTTGTAGATCGCTAAACTTGCCTGTTTTTAAGCTTGTTTTGTCCCTTCAAGCAAACAATTTTGAACGACAGAATCAGGCTTCCAGTCTCCGTGAAAGTTATCTACAACTGTAATACTCATGCACTCTTTGCGCATCCCTTGGACATAAATTGCTCAACTGATACAAGGAAGTTGAATCATAAATTCAGTGCCTTCTCCGAGTACCGAGTTGGCTGAGATCGTGCCACCATGGTTTTCTTCAATAATTTGACGCGAGATCGCGAGTCCTAACCCGGTTCCTTTACCCACACTCTTAGTGGTAAACAAATGGTCAAAGATTCTAGCTTGCACCTCTTCACTCATGCCTGTCCCATTATCCCGAATCCGAATTTCAACTACTTTTGGGGTAGCCAGTCGCATTTGAACAGTAATGATTTGGGGCTTGGCTTGCAACTCAGTAAAGGTAGACTGTTGCGCGACCTCATCAAACATGTCGATCGCATTCGCCAAAATGTTCATAAAAACTTGATTGAGCTGTCCTGGAAAGCAGCTAATCTCAGGGATATCGCCATATTCTGTCATCACTTCAATGGCAGGACGGGTTTCGTTTGCTCTAAGCCGATACTTGAGGATTAAAATCGTACTTTCTAATCCATCACGAATATCAAACAGAACCTGGGAATCTGTATCAGAGCGGGAGAAAGTTCGCAAACTAGTGCTAATGTTACGAATCCTTTCTAGACCCAATTTCATCGAATTGAGAAGTTGGGGTAGATCTTTCTGAAGAAATTCCAAATCCACCGCTTCAATTTGTTCTACTATCTCTGGATCAGGATTCGGATACTTTTGTTGATATAGATTGATTAGTCCAAATAAATCCTGAACATACTCTTGGGCAGGTTGCAAGTTGCTGAACAAAAAGCCAACGGGATTATTAATTTCGTGGGCAACTCCCGCTACTAAATTGCCGAGCGCCGACATTTTTTCGCTGCGAACCAGTTGCAGTTGGGATGCTTGCAAATCCGCCGATTTCTTGGCAACTTGTCGTTCTAGGTTTTGAGTTAAGGAGTAAAGCTGGATATGAGTTTTCACTCTCGCAAGCACTTCATGTTCTTGGAAAGGCTTTGTGACATAATCCACTGCCCCTAACTCTAAAGCGCGCACTTTATTTTCAACATCGGACAGAGCTGTCATGAAAATAATGGGGATATTCCGCGTTTTCGGATTCTCCTTTAAGCGTTTGCAAGTCTCAAATCCATCGATTCCGGGCATCATCACATCCAGTAAAATCAGCGCTGGTAGCTCATATTCAACCTGCTGCAGAGCGCGCTCTCCACTGGTTGCGATCGCAACCTCAAATCCAGCATCACTGAGCGCCTCGGAAATTACATCTAAGTTAGCTGGTGTATCGTCAACAATTAAAATTAGCTCTGTATGTTGAGTACTCATACTTTCCACCTTCTAAGTATTCTGCAAAACCAGATGCTGTTGAATCAGTTGTTCAATTTGCTCTAGTTGGAATTGTTTCGCGAGCTGTAGAACCTTTTGCGTAAAAGGTTTATAGCGCGCATCTTGCTGACCAATTTGTTCAGCAACTTCCTTAAGTTTTTTCAACCGACCGCCTTGAGCAAGCTGAAGCAAGACTTGTAAGTCTTCAACAGAAGGTGGAATCAGTTCTTGGTTAGATTCTAGGTTCGGTTCGGGAGCATCAGATAAATCTGGTGAAGCTTTGTCGTACTTCCAGGTGAGTTGTAAATGCTCAGCCAGGAGACTGAACAATTCACTCGCCTGGACTGGTTTGGCGAGAAAATCATCTCCGCCTGCATCCAAACTCATTTGCTGATCGAGTTGGGCAACAGACGCAGAAGAGACGATGACTTTCAGGTGTTTTAGCTCAGAATCACCGCGTAATTGCTTCAGGAATTCAAATCCATCCATGACTGGCATTGCCAGGTCAGTAATGACTAAATCGGGCAATTTCTCCCGAAGTTTGGCTAAACCATCCTGACCATGCACCGCTTCTGTCACAACAAACCCCAAGGGTTCCAGTAAATTGACGATGATGGCACGATTTTCCCAACGATCGTCAACAATCATAATCTGGCACTGTGATCCTTCATACCCAACAATCTGACCTGCTGCGGTGATAGTTTGGCGTTCATGCCAATTCTGGGCAATTGAAACTGCAATCTCAAAGAAGAATTCGCTACCCACACCCACTTGGCTCTTGATCTGAATTTGACCTCCCATCAACTGAATAATTTGCTGACTCAGTGCCAATCCTAAGCCCGTTCCTTCAGCCTTCCGGGTCTTATCGCCCACCTGCTCAAAGGCTTGAAACAGTTTCCCAATATCTTCCGAACAAATCCCAACCCCAGTATCGGCAATCACAAATCGCAATTTGGTCGATCGTGGCTGGCTTGAGGTCAAGGACGGATCGTCCACATCCACTCGCTCTACACGCAACGTGACCTGTCCTTGATCGGTAAATTTGATGGCATTGCCCAATAAATTAATCAAAACCTGGCGTAACCGTTTTTCATCCGCTTCAATTCCGGCTGGCAAATCGGTATCAGGCTGGTAGTGAAATTCCAGCCCTTTCTGATCGGCACGAACTCGGCAGATTTCAACCACACCTTGTAGAAAGGCAGGAAAATGGAAGGATTTGGGAATCAGATCGAGTTTTCGAGCTTCGATTTTAGAGAGGTCAAGAACATCATTAATGAGCGTGAGCAGGTGAGAGCCACATTGATAGATGACACTCACACCATGACGTTCTTTTTCTCCTAAGATTTTGGAGCGCTCCAGAATTTGAGAATAGCCAAGAATCCCATTCAAGGGCGTTCGGAGTTCATGGCTCATGTTCGCAAGGAACTCACTTTTGGCTTGGTTCGCACTATCCGCTACTTCTTTCGCTTCTTTTAACTCAGCCGTCCGTTCCTCGACTCGTCGTTCTAACACTTCAAAAGACGATTTTAGTTGTCCCGCCATGTTATTGAAGGTCTGAGCTAACGTGCCGACTTCATCCTGGGTCATCACTGGGGCAGTCTGGCTTAAATCTCCCTGAGCGAGGCGGGTCGCCGCTTCTCCAATTGCCAAAATCGGGCGGGTAATTCGCCGGGAGAGTAGATAGACCGCAATGAGCAGCACGCCAGAAGACAGAAACCCGATCCGGAGAATGTTGTTCGCTAATTGGTTCGCTGCTCGAAATGCTTCTGTTTGATCGATTTCGGCGATCAATGCCAAATTTTGTTCTGGCAACCAACGATAGACCCCGACCACAGGCACCCCGGCATAATTGATGTAGCTGCCAAACCCGCTTTGTTGCCGAACGGCACGATCAATGCCGATGCTGCTAATGCCTTCCTTAAATTGTTCCTGATTGACTTTCGCAGTCTGTTGACGAGAAATGAAAATCTGCTTGCCTTTGGCTCGACCGACGAGGTACGTTTCTGCAGTTTCCCCCAAGCCCGTATTGTCACGAATTAGGGTATCTACTTCATCGAGATTGAGATCGGCAATCAAAGCAGCCATTCGCGTCCCCTTGGGGTCGGTAATCGGTGTGGCAACGGTAATCGACGCTTTTTCAGTGGAAGGCGAGATGTAAAAGTTAGGAACGACAATATTAATGCGATCGCGGGTGAAATACGTGGCGGGATCTCCTAAAGGTCGGTAGGTTCCCTCTAATTTCGGATCGTCGGAGGCAAACACCACAAAGCCACTATTGCGCGTAATCCGAATGCTCCGAAGATTGGGTTTGATGGCAATCAACTGCGCCACATGCTCTTTGAGAATTTTGTAGGCTTCCTGGTACTCAGGCTCAGTCGGGTTTTTCGTTAGAAGCGTACTCAGTGCCTGTTGAATGCGGGTTTCTTGGCTGACGATGAGCGTATCGCGGAGTTGATTTTCAACCCATTTCTTTAATTGATAATCTTTGAGTTGGGTTGCCACAGTCAGGCGATTGATCACTTCTTTCTCTAGTGAACTTCTCGCTTGGAAGTAAGACCCAACCGCTACTGTCGTCACCGTTACCACCGACAGCAGAGAAAAATAGCCGACTAATTGAGTCAATAAGCTTTTATTAAACCAGCGTTTCATGCTTGTCTCTCCCAGGCTTGCCAAATAGATTTGATTTGCGCGATCGACCAATCAACTGCCTCAGTGGGAGAGGCTTTGTCTTGGATCACTTTCAGAACCGTTTTTGCCCAGAGTTGTTGACTTTGGACTTCACTAAAGGCAGAGTGCATCACCTCATAGGGAATCAAGCTAGGGCGATCGTAAATTTTCAGCGCTGTAGAGAGATGGGGATCGCTCGAATCTTTCCAGAATGGACTGTCTAGCAATTTCGGCATCACAGGCAAGACTCGCCCCTTGAAGCCTTGAACCAGGGGCGTAATGTTTTCTGGTTGCACCAAGTAGGTGAGAAACTCTTTAGCAGCTTGCTGGTGCGGGCTAGCTTTCGGAACGATCGCTTGTTTAATACCTTTGCGAGTCAACAGAGGAGTACCATCTGTTTTGAGCGGTCGATCGATCGTGACAATTTGCTGATAGCGCTGCAAAGCGTCCTGGTTATAGGGATTGTTCGCAAGTTTTTGGGTGAGGGGAATAGATAGCGTTAGATTCTGGGTCATCAGAATGCTGCCATCTAAGAAAGCAGTGTTATTCCCTGCACCTGTCCATTTCATTGCGACTTCCGGAACAAAGCCTTGAGTGTAAAAGCCGGTGTACTGGCTCAGTGCTGCGATGAATCGTTGCCGATTTTCAGGCATCTCTAGCAGAAATTCACCGACTTCATTGACTACTGCAACATTGTAGGCATCTAAAAACATCAATAAAGACGTGTAGGTGTCAAAGCCAACGCTCGACATACATAACCCCACACTATGCAGTTTAGAATGTCCCTTCTCACGTAAGGGCGCTTGAGCCTTTTGCCAAAACTGCCAGAATCCATCCCATTGTTGGGGAATCGCTTGGGAATCGAACCCAATTTCTTCGAGTAGATTCCCCCAAAAGTGGATGTAGTCATCGGATTGCCAAAGGGGCAGCGCGTAGTAACTGCGTTCTCCTCGGATCTTGTTGCGATAGGAGACTTGGGATAAAGCAACGGGAGTATACTGCGGTTTCAGCGGTGTCAGGACATCTGTTAGATCCAGTAATTGATCTTGCCAAGCCATCTTTGGGGCAAGGCTAGTATCAATCCCAACCGAATAGACAATGTCAGGAACTTGTCGATGATTCGGATCGGCAACAATTTTGTTGAGCTGTTGGTCAATCAGATCGACAGGTAACAATTTCAAATCGACCTTACGCTGAGTTGCCTGTTCCCACTTGCGGACGAGTTGGATCAGTTGTTCGTTTTCTTCGGGTAAAAAGCCTTGTTCCCACCAAATCACCAAATCTGCATCACTAGACGCTTGCGCGAGATTCAGATTCATTTGGCTATTGCGCTGTGTACAACTTGCAAGTCCAAGTCCTAAGGAAAATAATCCTAGCCTGGCAAACTTTCGCCTAGTCAGCATTTTGGGTAAACATTTGTCGAGTGGACTGTCTCTCCTGTGTCACGCTGGGGAAAATCAACTGCATTTCTGCTATTTCAGCCACCAGAAAATCTAGGTTGGAATCCAGTTTGACAGAGGTGAGGTAGGGCAATTCTCATTTAGATGCAGTACAGGTTTGAATCCCTGCCTTTACCTGACTCAACTTGAGGTTGACTTGAATCAGAATTGCTACAGCCTTACTTTTCCCCCAGACTATAGAAAATCAACACGAAAAATCTAGAGATTCAGCCAATTTGACAATTATTTACTTGTTTCTATGGACAGAAATACTCTACCCAAAAGCTTTTGGAAAGCTTTTGCTCCATTTGGAATTGCTAAAGATAACTTAATTTTCCTTCAAGGTAATCAACTTATGTTTTGGGAAACCTAGGTTCTGAATCTAGCCATTCTCTGAGGAATGGGAGGAGTGAGAACGAATGGTCAACCAAGTTTTACAACGTCTTTTATTTGGATCGTCAATCACGATCGCTGCCAGCTTCAGTTTGGCAAGTTTGGCATCTGCTGAGATTGGCGATCGCACTTATCCAGTCGAGAAGCTACCTGCCATAGATGCGATGTCTCAGGTGACTTCTGTTTCTCAGTTAAAGGATGTTCAACCCACAGACTGGGCGTTCCAAGCACTCCAATCTTTGGTCGAGCGCTATGGTTGTATCGCAGGCTATCCAGACCGCACCTTTCGGGGTAATCGTGCACTCACCCGCTATGAGTTTGCGGCGGGCGTGAACGCCTGTCTCGATCGCGTCAATGAACTGATTGCGGCTGCTACAACGGATTTGGTGAAGAAAGAAGATTTAGAAACCCTCAAAAAACTGCAAGATGAGTTTGCGACGGAATTAGCAGCATTGAGTGGTCGCGTCGATCGACTAGAGGCAAAAGTCGGCACGTTAGAAAAGCAAGCATTCTCTACCACAACAAAACTATTAGGCGAAACAATTTTTTCTGTCTCCTCTCCCCTCAGCGATGAAAAAGTGGGAGGCGGAGATCTGCCTAACAATCCAACAATGGGCTATCGAAGCCGTCTAAACTTTGTCACAAGTTTTACGGGCAAAGATGAGCTGCGCGTTCGGTTACAAAGCCAAACTATTGTTCCCCTGGATTCCAATGTTACAGGCACGAACATGACCCGCATCTCATATGACGGAAGTAGTAATGGCTCAGTCGGGATTGATGACTTTTTCTATCGCTTTCCGTTAGGGAGTCAGACTCGCGTTTGGGCAATTGCGAATGGCTATGGCACTGAAGCGATGGCAAATCCGTTAAACCACTTCCTCAAACTAGACTCGATCGGGTCAATTTCCCGATTTGGGCGGTTTTCTCCGATCTATCGCTTGGTGGGAGGTCCAGGAGTTGGTGTCGAGCATAAGTTCTCAGACAATCTCGGCTTGGTGACGGTGTATCGGGCGCGCGGAGCTAACAATCCTGAAACGGGTTTATTCAATGGCAATAGCAGTGCCTTAGCGCAGTTGAACTTTGCCCCTACAAAAAATTTAGAATTTGGCTTGACTTACGCTTATAGCTACTTTCCCAGTGCAGCTGTAGATGCGTCCGGCAGTACAGGTAGCTTAAATGCTCGGCGACCCTTTGGCAATGTGGCGACGCTAACTCATTCCTATGGGCTGACGGCTAACTATCGGGTGAGTCCTCAAGTGAACCTATCAGGTTGGGTTGGATTCACAGATGCAACGGCTGAATCTGGTGCAACCAAAGGTGCAGGTGCAGATATTTGGAACTGGGCGATCGCTTTAGCTCTACCAGATTTGGGTGCAAAGGGCAATCTAGGTGCTGTTTTATTGGGTATGCCGCCTAAAGTCACCCGTAATACGATCTCAAATCGAGAAGACCCAGACACGTCATTGCATTTAGAAGTCTTCTATCGTCATCAAATTAATGACAAAATTTCTGTAACACCTGGTTTACTGATGATCTTCAATCCAGAACACAATCAGAACAATCCGACTCAGTATGTTGGTGTGCTAAGAACCACTTTTCTGTTTTAGTAGGATGAATGAGACAGTGAGGTGCCAGGATAATGAACCCAGCATCTCACCTCAGTAGCAACGCTTGTCACTGGGAGTAAAATCCCGACAGAAATGCTTGAGCTGATTGATGCGCGATCGTAGAAAGATTTGCATAACCTACCGATCTTGCCCGTGTATGTGCTCAACCATTTTCGGTCTAACGTCCAGATATGGGCGATTAGACTGAAAGAGCCAGCCTAAATATCGGAAGTAGTTTATGGCGACAACGAAATCTTTTGACCAATATACGGTTACCCTTTCCGGCGGAGCTGAAGGTCGTGTCGGCTTGCTCATGTGCTATAGCGGCGACTCATTCGTCGGGCGAATTGATTTTTACCCGGACGGAGCAGCCTTAACTCAGGACTACCTGTGGCATCCTAACCCAATAGGAAAGTCTATCGTGCTCCACATGCCGATGAGTCGCTTCGAGGCAGTTATGGCGACAATTCTCGCTCATGCCTCAGCCTTAGCTGACGATCTCAAGTTTAAGATTGACCATTCATAACAAGCCCTCAGCCATCAACGGCGATAAAGTTTGAGATCGTAGAAATTTCAGTCTCAAAGTGGGCATATTAGCCCCGACCCCCTTAAGAGAGAAGAAATATGCTGCGATCGCTGATTTCCCTTGGACTCTTCGGCAGTTGGTTAATGTTCGCAACTCAGGTACAAGCGCAACAAATCACGTCTGATGGCACGCTGGGAAGCACGGTGGCACGATCAGGCAACGCTTTTACCATTACCAACGGCAGCGCAGCAGGCAGCAATCTCTTCCACAGCTTTCGCGAGTTTTCAATTCCCACAGGTGGCTCTGCAACCTTCGATCTGGTGAATACTCCTAACATTTCCACCATCTTCAGTCGCGTGACTGGGGGAAGTGTCTCAAATATTGATGGCGTGATTCGCACCATCAACAACAGCAATGCTGTGAATGTGTTTCTGATCAATCCTGCCGGGATTCTGTTTGGTTCCCAGGCTTCTCTGAATATCAGTGGTTCTTTTACTGCGACGACAGCCGATAGCATCCTTTTCGCGGATGGAATGAAGTTTGTTGCAACCTCTCCAGCAGATTCATCTCTTTTAACGATGAGCGTTCCGATTGGGCTGCAAATGGGGAGTCGTCCTGGTGGGATCACGATTCAAAATACTGGACATGGCTTGGTTTTTCCGATCAATCCTTTTGCGTCTTCTCCAGATCGCAGTAATAATCCTGCGGGATTAAGCGTTAATGCTGGAAAGACCCTGGCATTAATCGGTGGAGAGATTTCCTTAGAGGGTGGCGTACTCAATGCACCCTCCGGAAAAATTGAACTGGGAAGTGGCAGTAATGGCATTGTGACTCTAGACACTGCTTCACCCCTTCAGCAGTTTGGGTATAGCAATCTTCAGCAGTTTGGAAATATCCAACTCGTTCGTCAGTCATTGGTCGATGCGAGTGGTAGCCCTGCGGGAGCAATTCACTTTCAAGGACGCAATATTCGCTTAACCGATGGTTCTGCTGCTCTTTTAGTCAATTCAGGCAGCGCAAACGCAGGAGACATCCGGGTCGATGCCACTGAATCTGTTGAACTGCAAGGCATCGGAACTTCAGGATTTCCACAGAGTCTGCTGAGGGCAGATAACTTTGGCTCAGGCAATGGAGGAAATATCGTTGTTTCTGCTTCTCAACTTGTTCTGCAAGACGGTGGCTCGCTGCATGGGTTTAACTTTGGAGCAGGAAAAGGAAGCAATATTTCTGTCAATACTCAAAACTTGCTGCAACTTGTAGGGTTATCGCCTCTGAGTGGATTTGCCAGCTCCGTGAACACTCAGACGGTTGGTTCTGGTAGCAGTGGTGACATTCATGTGAGAACAAATCAATTACAGATGTTAGGAGGGGCTGTCATTGGTAATTCTACGTCTGGGACAGGGTTAGGTGGAAATACAACTGTTCATGCGAATTCAATCGAGATTAGCGGAGAAGATCCACAGAGCGCTGCTGCCAGTGTCATTGTAGTCGGTACATTCAGTAAGACCAACGCCGGACAACTCACGATTAATGCTTCTACCGTGAAAGTGTCGGATGGAGGAGGGATTGTTGCATCGACGGTCAACGATGGAAACGGAGGCAATTTATTCATCCATGCTTCCGACAAAATTGAAGTTAGCGGAGTAGGTTCTGTTTCCGGGCTTCCCAGTCGGCTTGGAGCCAGAGCAGATGTTCTTGCAGAACCAATTCGCAAACTATTTGGATTACCTAATCCGATAGATATCACAGGCAACACAGGAGAATTGAGCCTGAACACGTCTCGCTTACAGGTTACCGATGGAGCCATTGTAGGTGTTGATCATCCTGGGCAGGGTAATGCTGGCAATTTGCAGATTAATGCCAATGAGATTGTTCTCGATCGTACTGGAAGCATTACAGCGGAGACAGCTTCTGGCAAAGGTGGAAATATCAATCTGCAAGCTCAGAGGTTACTTCTGTTACGCCGGGGCAGTGAAATTTCATCGAAAGCGGGTGGCACGGGTCAGGGTGGTGACATTAGTATTAATGCTCCGATTATTGTTGCTGTTCCAATGGAAAACAGCGATATCATCGCAAACGCTTTCAGGGGGAGAGGAGGCAACATTACCATCACAACTCAAAGCATTCTGGGTTTAGAATTCCGTAATACGCTGACTCCCAGAAATAACTCGACAAATGACATTACTGCTAGCTCTGAGTTAGATATCAGTGGTGCAGTGCAAGTCAACAATGTGGGGGTTGATCCGAATTCTGGTTTGATTCAACTGCCTGCGGAGATCATTGATCCAACTCAGCAAATCGCAGCAACCTGTGCCGCCAATCAAAGCAGTAGCTTCGTCATCACTGGGCGGGGTGGGGTTCCAATCAATCCGATGCAGGACACAAGGCACGATCGCCCTTGGAATGATGTTCGCGATTTGTCTCATTTTCCAACAAGGACAGTCAACGCCAAGCACAATGCTGAAGAAATGCTTCAACCCACTGCATTGATGGAAGCAACCACTTGGTATCGCCATCCCAAAACCGGAAAAGTCGAATTAGTTGCAGCCCAACCTGCAAAGACTTCTTCAACGGCGACTTGTGCTGCAAAATATTGAATCCAGTGCGATCGCAGATGAAATCATAGTCTAAAACTAGCAGCGCATTGCCCGTTTAGAATTCCCCACACTCAGCGATCGCACTCGGAGCCATAGAGGATTGTTCTTGTGCCAGACGGGGAGAATGCGATCGCATAATTTAAGGAACGATGCTTCCATGAGACGAGGTTGAGACGGGAGCCGATTCAAAGGGAAGTTTGGACACCTTTGGGTCAATTTGGGGAGCCAGTTCGTAGATATTGCGA
>NZ_JAFLCJ010000056.1:0-9028 GCF_017302695.1 Leptolyngbya sp. UWPOB_LEPTO1
TCAGCGGTTACGGAGTCATCTTCATAAGCTGCAAAAGTTACCTGCAAGAGTCAGAAGCTACTTTCAGCATCCCAAGATTGCCTACGCAGCTTAGTACAATGCACTCTCAATCATTGCCGGGTTAATAAGTTCTCCGATCTTCACTCCCAATTTATATTTGATTTGTCTGTAAATATTGGCAAGCAGCTATCTATTTTTGATGGTCAGATTTTGCTTATTTCGATGAACAAAACTGCCGCTTTTTGAACCATGCTAATAACTGAATTATTGGATGTTCATTTGGTCAACTGCAAATCAGTATTTCATTGAGGATAGCTCTATGAAGTATTCATTAGTACAAGGCAAAAATAATTCTGAGCATGAAGGTGCACCTCAGATTGATTCTCTTCACGACTCCTCAGTTAATCATGCCCTGATTGCGATCGCACAAGAAGCCACTGAGTTGCTGAGACAAATTTACCCGATACAAACTGACGAAATTAAAACAGGAGAAACAGAATGATACTGCAAGATAAAGTGAATTTAGTGACTGGAGATATATCGGGAATTTCCAGGATAACGGTGTTAGCGTTTGCACAACGTTTCTTTGGAACGCTCAACGAAGTTATTGCTTAAAGCACCCAATTGAATATTGAATAGAGAGAGATTCAAATGTCAGCCAAAAACAAAGCAATCTTAGAAGAGGCAAACACGGCGATCGCTCAAGGTAACAATGAAGGATTCTTGTCGTTCTGCGCCGACGACATAAAATAGACGTTTGTAGGCGATCAGACCCTAAAAGGAAAGGAAGCCGTTCGCCAATGGATAGCGATGACGTACGTAGAGCCACCCAAGTTTAGGGTCGCTCACTTCATCGCTGAGGGTGATTTTGTCACGGCACTTGGCAACATCACCATAAAGGACGAAGACGGGAAAGCGGCTAATTCTCGTACTGCGACATCTGGCGCTTTCGTGATGGCAAGATTGTCGAATTAAGAGCTTTCGTCATCAAAACTTAGGTCAAGGATGAAACCAGCAGTGCGGTGTAAATAATCTGCCAACGTCAGGATGTCTTCTTGCAAAACAAATTGTCCGGCGAGTGAGAACCTTCATACTAACGATTTGAGGCAATCGAATGACGAAGCGATTAGTTAATCCGGTAAGTCTGTACGATGGGAGTCCGTTGGGGTTATCGCATGGAACAATTGACGAAGAAAGTTCGCTATTGTTCATCTCCGGGCAGGTCGCTTGGGATCTTCAACACTTAGTCTCCGATAATTCCGTCGAAGGTCAGTTTAGCCTGTCCCTGGAGAATGTGCGAAGAATCCTTACCGAAACGGACTCTAATGTGGACGACCTTCTACATATGAGAATCTATGTTCGAGGGGAGATTGAAGACCATATGGAAGCATTGGCACCCATCCTATCTAACTTCCTCGGTAAGTCTCGCACGGCAATCACGGGAATTGGCGTTTCCTCCCTTGCAACTAAAGCAACGCTTGTGGAAGTGGAAGCAGTTGCTAGATTGCGACGACCTTAACACCTGCACCTGCCCAATATTTTGCGACGAAAGACCCACACAAATGCTACCCGTCTCTTACGCACTCCGAACGATAACCGAAGTGATGGATAACCAATTTACAACGGAGAAACCTCTCATGCCTTACATTACCGTTGGTCAAGAAAACTCTGCAACCATCGATCTCTACTACGAAGATCTTGGGACAGGACAACCGATTGTGCTGATTCATGGATTTCCATTGAACGGACATTCCTGGGAAAAGCAGGTTTTAGTTTTACTGAATGCAGGGTATCGAGTCATTACCTACGATCGCCGAGGATTCGGTGCTTCTAGCCAACCCTCGTTTGGTTATGACTACGATACCTTCGCCGCCGATTTGAATGCACTCATGACCAAGCTTGACTTGCAAAATACCGTGCTGGTCGGTTTCTCAATGGGAACAGGTGAAGTCACACGTTATCTTGGCAAATACGGATCAGAGCGGGTGCAGAAAGCCGTGCTGATGGCTCCCGTCCCACCGTTTTTGTTAAAGACAGACGACAATCTAGAGGGTGTTGATCAAAGCGTTTTCGATGGCATTATGAAAGCGATCGTTGAAGATCGTCCAGCTTACTTTTCTGAATTTTTCAAAGCATTCTTCAATGTGGATGTGTTGCTGGGCGATCGCATCAGCAATGAAGCCATTCAAGCCAGTTGGAATGTAGCAGCAGGGGCTTCTGCTAAAGGAACTTTGGACTGTGTACCCTCCTGGCTCACCGATTTCCGCGATGATCTGCCCCGCATTGATGTGCCGACTCTAATTATTCATGGAGATAGCGATCGCATTTTGCCGCTTGAGTCCACCGCAGCAAGACTTCCAAACCTGATTAAAAACAGCCAACTGGTTGTCATTCCTGGTGGACCGCACGCCATCAACTGGACTCACGCTGATCAGGTCAATCCTGCGTTACTGGACTTTCTTCAGCAAAAATAGTCAGCAATCTACCGCATTTCTGACTGATGAAAAAATTGTGAATTCAGCCTGACCACGGTTCCGATCCTGGTGGCTGGCTCACAATCTTTGTCACCTACTTCCTCGTTCCGGGTCTGCTGTGGACTGTAGTCTCGTTGATTGACGGCACTACCGAACTTGCCATCGGCGTACACTTTGCGAACAACATCGGCGGGGCACTCCTGTTCAACATCACTGGAAGTGCCTTGCCCTCACCCGCTCTGTTCACAATCAGCGAGTACCACGCGACCTACGGGGCGCTAGCGGTGCTAGTTGCAGTACCCGTGTTTCTGGAGATCGCCTACAAGGTGTTCAAACGCGATAAGGCATCCGAACCCGTTTCCCAGAGTGATCGGAATAATCATCGGTGATCTCGTCAGTTAATAAACCTATTTATGTAGTCTTGGATTGCTACTAGCAATGGTCAGGCGATGACGACTGGACAGGCATCGACATTTTCCGCTATATTCTGCCACGTCTCCATTGCCTAATCCTCTCAAACAAAGGTCGTGTTCAAGATGGGTGGATCGTTCACAGGTGAAACATGACTCCAGCAAGATGTGAATCGGGAAAACCTTCTTATCATAGAGAAACGCGGCATTCGTCAGGAATCACGCATGACCATCAAGACATTCGATCACAAAACCACGAGCAGAATTTTTCCCGGTGAAGAAATTTTGTCGGCGCGGCAGTCCGTGACAGTCGCCGAATGTGCAGAGCTAGCGACATTAGCCGATCAGCATACCAATGGTAGGGGAGAAGGTTATCATCCAACTGCGATCGCTCCTTTAGTCTTCGTGCGCCAAAGCAATCCTGGCATCACCATCCAGGAAGTTAGCGAACCCCTATTTGCCATCGTGGTGCAGGGTCAAAAAAAAGTATCGGTCAATGAGGAAACGTTTCAGTACGGGATTGCTCAGTATCTAATTCTTTCGGTGGATATGCCGCTGAGTGCTTGTATGGTAAGTGCAACCCCTGATCAGCCCTATCTCGGGTTAAAGCTGAAGCTAGACCCAGTCCAACTCTGTGAGATTATTGCTCAAACAAAGCTGGGTATCAGTCAGAAAGAAAGCCCTGTCAGAGGCTGGTGTGTCAGCGATGCCGCGCCATCTTTGATCGATTGCGTTATCCGGTTAACAAAGCTGTTAGATACGCCACAGGACATTCCATTTCTAGCACCGTTGATCATTCGCGAGATCTATTACCGTTTGCTCACAGACCAACAAGGCGAAGTGGTGCGTCAGATTGCGACCGCTGGCAGTAGTATGCAGCGCATTGCTGACGTGATTAAACAGATTAAAGCTGATCTTACAAAGCCGCTGCGGGTTGAGGAGCTAGCAGAGCAGGCGAATATGTCGGCTGCATCGTTCCATCGTCACTTCAAAGCTGTCACATCCATGAGTCCGCTGCAATATCAAAAGCAATTACGACTGTTAACTGCCCGACAGGTGATGCTTGCCGAGGCGATCGATGCCACTCAAGCGGCTTATCGGGTTGGGTATGAGAGTACGTCTCAATTCAGCCGCGAATATTCCCGGATGTTTGGAGCACCGCCCATCCGAGATATTGAACGGCTCCGGGTATCTTGAATGCCTCGCTCATGCGTTCCTTGTAGGCAATCTTTCTTCTTTGTCTACGTCTTTTGAGAGGATTAGACAATCATCTGCAAGGTTTGTGTATTCAAACTCCTGATTCGTGCTTATAGGATGAAACTATTCAAGTACAACAGCCTCTAACTACGGTTCGGTGCTCAGATCTTGCCTCTGAAATTAGATGTTACCGATCGAGACCCAGACTTTGCAGCCGTCAGACTGCACACGATCATTTTTGACAGTTGGAAATGACACATCGGCACCTTCAACAGAGAGTAACGATGACTCGAATTGCATGAAAATTTCAGGAGATGAGATGATGCGGTATTTAGGTCAGATTTTCATTGGTACAGGGCTGATCGGGCTGCTGGCTATTCCGGCGATGACGCAAGCTCGCACGGAGGAGGCAGGTTTTCAGTCGAATGGGACTGCGTTTAAGCTAAGTCATGACTCGATTGCATTAAATCAGCCGTCTGCCCTCGATCGGTTTCCAGCGTTCGTAGATTTGGCTCAGGCAACTCAGCCCAGGCAATCAGACGCACAGGAGACTCAGGTGATCGAACAGCGCAACAAGGAAATCGTCCGGCAATATTTCGACAGTTGGCGCAACAGAACTGGCAACTTCTTCGACCTGCTCGCTCCAGACGCAACCTGGACGATTACGGGTACTGGCGCAACTGCGGGCACCTATCGCAAGCAAGCGTTACTTGATCAAGTCATTCATCCAACCAGTGCTCGATTATCGACCCCAATTGTGCCAACCGTGCGCGGCATCTGGGCAGATGGCGACATGGTCATTGCCCTGTGGGAGGGAGAGGCGATCGCTGGGGACGGCAAACCTTATCGGAACACCTACACCTGGTATTTCAGAATGCAGGATGGCAAAGCAGTCGAAGCGATCGCCTTTCTGGATATGCAAGAGTTCAACGACTTGTGGACAAGAGTTTCACCGAGAAACTAGTGCTGGTTGTCTAGGTCGTACAGGCAGACATCCTAAAAGCAGTCTAACTGCTAATCAGCTTTAATCACCTAAAAGGAACAATCACCATGTCAACTGTTGAGAACAAAGTTATTGCGATTACGGGAGCCAGTAGCGGTATTGGTGAAGCAACGGCTAGATTGCTGGCTCGTCAGGGTTTACGGGTGATATTAGGGGCGCGACGCACCGATCGACTAGAAGCAATTACTGCCGAAATTCGCTCTAAAGGCGGCGAAGCAGAATACCGTACCCTGGATGTTACCAACCTTGAAGACATGCAAGCCTTTGTCAAGTTTGCCCAGGATAAATTTGGTCGCCTTGATGTTGTGGTGAACAATGCAGGCTTGATGCCACTCTCCAGGCTAGAGGTGCTGAAGATCGATGAATGGAACCGCATGATTGATGTGAACATTCGCGGTGTGCTTCATGGTATTGCTGCTGCGCTACCTCTCTTTAAGCAGCAACGATCAGGACAGTTTGTCAATCTCTCCTCGATCGGCGGGCACAACGTCTATCCAACCGCAGCCGTGTACTGCGCCACTAAGTTTGCAGTTTGGGCGATTTCCGAAGGACTGCGGCAGGAATCGACTGACATCCGAGTTACGGTGATTTCGCCTGGAGTGACAGAAACTGAACTTGCCAGCACGATCACGGATGCTGAAGCAGCGGCATGGGTGGGGGGATTTCGTGAGGCAGTGATTCCAGCAGATGCGATCGCACGAGCGATTGCCTTTGCGATCGAGCAACCCGCAGAGGTGGATGTAAATGAAATCATTGTTCGACCGATTGGACAAATGAGCTAAATCTCGGATTACCCTTACACCGGAAGACCTACAGCGCATTGAAGTCGTTGCGCCAAAAGGAATTGCTTTTGACAACGCACCTTTTTGGGAGCGGCAGTGAGTCCGTTGATTCATGAACCCATCAGCAACTTGAATCAGCAACTCGATCAAAGGAGTTTATCACCATGTCTAAAGTGTCTTCTAACCACCCACAGAAGCCCCCGCCGCGTTCTCGGTTCAGCATCAAACTTGCGATTAGCGCCGAGGCGCAACTCCGAGGAAACCGTAACATACCTCAATCAGGAATTCATCATGCAATATCTTTCACAGGATTTAATCCTGCTTGCACTCAATCCCCAAACTGGGAAAACTCGCTTCTCTTGGTACTCTGCACTCGACTATGGCTTGGTCGGTTCTTTATTACTAGACTTAGTACTGCAAGGCAAACTTGAGATCGACAACGACAATCGTGTGATCGGTGCGATTAGCGCTTTGCGCAACTCCGCAGGAACCGCAGGCAACACAGGCAATGAATTCTTAGATCAACGTCTCAGTGAGGTTCTAGCATCATCTCGTCCTCGAACTGCAAGGTTCTGGGTGACTCGCTGGAGACGAAGATATCTAGGAATTCAAACGATTAAGTTGCAGAACTTAGTTGATTTAGGTGTTTTAGAACGACAAGAGCAACGCATTCTTGGACTGTTTCCAACGCAGCGATATTTTCTAACCGATGAATCCATTCAACGCGAGATTGTCCGGCAGGTTCGTGCCGCCGTGTTAGAAGGCATCGGACTGAATTCTCGGATGGCAGCATTGATTAGTTTGATGCAAGCCTCCCACCTGACCGATGCAGTGTTCAGACATGAAGAACGTCCTGAAGCGCGATCGCGAATTAAGGCGATCGCAGAAGGGGAGTTGGTTGGTCAAGCCGTTTCAAAGGCAATTTTCACCGTTCAAGCAACCATGACTCTGAGTGCAATCAATGTCAGATGAAATCGTCAGGGGTTGTATAGTATTTCAGGATAGTCAAATGATTTTAGTAACTGGCGCAACTGGGAGCAACGGTACAGAGATTGTCAAGCGACTCACAGCACAGAACGTGCAAGTCCGTGCAATGGTTCGTAACCATGATCGAGCAAAGGAGATCGCACTCCCGAATGTTGAAGTGGTGGAGGGGAACTTTGATCGCCCTGAGACGCTGTTGGAGGCGCTGACTGAAGTAGACCGTGCCTTTCTCTTAACGAACTCTACAGAACACGCCGAAGCACAACAACTTGCGTTCGTTGATGCGGCAAAACAAAGTGGTGTCAAGCACATCGTTAAACTGTCGCAGTTCGCCGCCAATGCTGACTCACCCGTGCGCTTTTTGCGTTACCATGCGGCTGTCGAAGCGGCAATCCAAGCATCAGGAATGACGTACACGTTTCTGCGTCCCAACCTCTTTATGCAGGGCTTATTAAACTTTAGATCGACAATCACAAGCCAAAACGCCTTTTATGCAGCGATCGACAATGCAAAGGTGAGCGTGGTAGACGTGCGCGATATTGCAGATGTTGCTGTAGCTGCTCTAACAGAAACAGGGCATGAGGGAAAGATTTACAACCTCACGGGACCACAGGCATTGACGCATGCTGAGATGGCAGAACAACTCTCGGCTGCGCTCAATCGTCAGATTGCATTCGTCGATATTCCCTCTGAAGCAATGCGCGATCAACTGCTCAATATTGGGATGCCAGCTTGGCAAGCCGATGGACTAATTGAAGATTACGCCCATTATCGACGCAATGAGGCAGCAGCGATCGCTTCAGGTATAGAGGATGCGACTGGCAAAGCGCCGCGTCAGTTTAAGGACTTTGCTCGCGATTATGCAACGGCATTTAGCTGACTTCCGCAATTGAATGATCGACAAGCATAGCTCTAGTACAGCAAACCAAAAGTTTCGCAAGGGATGAAGGGGTTCCACCCCTTCTTGGGGGCGCAGCCCCCAACCCCCCATGTTTCAACAACTAAATTTTGCAACACTAGTTGTTCACAACCCTGGTTCGATAATTATGATTCGAGGTTCGATAATATGATTCGAGTGCCCAAAAAAGACTGGTTCTACTCATGTTGCTTGTTTCTTCTAAGTGTTTTACTGACTGTTAGTTGTACAGGCATTAACTCCGGGAGTGGAGAAGCCACCTCAAACCGCCCAACAACTCCGTCAAGCGAGATTACAACCACCACGACCGAGCGCACAGACGCATTACGCGATCGCATTGGGCAGATCTCTCAAGCGGCTCAAGGGCAGGTTGGGATGACAGCTACAGTGCTGTCATCGGGAGAATCAGCGTCTCTAAATGGGAGTCAGCACTTTCCAATGCAAAGCGTTTACAAGTTGCCGATCTCAATGGCGGTTCTGAATCAAGTCGATCAAGGAAATCTCAAGTTAGACCAGAAGGTTCGGATCGAGGCAAGCGATGTTGTCCAGGGAAGTCAAGTACTAGATGAGAATTCGCAAGGAAAGGAATTCAGTCTGTCTGAACTCCTGCAATACATGGTTTCTAAAAGTGACAACACCGCCTGTGATGTACTGCTGCGGCTCATCGGTGAACCGCAACGTGTCACGGAATATTTAAGCAGCCTTGGTATCAACGACATCGTTGTAGCGGACACAGAGAAGGAGTTAGCGCAAGCTCCAACCGTGCAGTATCGCAACTCTGCAACACCCGATGCAGCAGTAGTTTTATTACGCACATTGCATGAAGGACGAGGACTTTCAAAATCTAGTCAAGCGCTACTGTTGCAATGGATAACAGAGACTCAGACAGGTCTAAAGCGTATCAAAGGGTTGTTACCAGAGGGAACGGTCGTGGCACACAAAACGGGTACTTCGTCTACTGTAAATGGAGTAACGGCAGCAACCAATGATGTGGGACTCGTAACGCTTCCAAGTGGGCAATATTTGGCGATCGCAGTGTTTGTTTCAGATTCTCAAGCACCTGATGTAATCCGAGAGGAGATCATCGCAAAGATAGCAAGGGCAGCATGGGATGAATGGAGCAGATGAAGTTTCTTTCGTACTCAAAGGGCTGGCTGTTCTGGGTTGGATTCAGATCACCGGGAACACTAACAGTGTCCAGAGTGTGTACGCAGAGGGCGGTAGCGGCGGAGTACTATCTTTGGTTTTAGCAACATTTTTCC
>NZ_JAFLCJ010000057.1:0-7437 GCF_017302695.1 Leptolyngbya sp. UWPOB_LEPTO1
TGCAACAGATACAGCACCTGGAGCCGTTCTTTACCTGTCGCCGTGGTTTGTGCCCTGAGTAGTTGTTTCAGTTCTTCAGCGCTTTCTTGAATCTCTAGCTTGTAAACGCCTGCCATCGTCGCTGACGGAATGCTACATCTGAGTTATATCATCTGTAGTCATATTTTGGAGATTTGGTATAAGAGTGCAAGCTTACGAGGGCTAGGTTGAGCAAGAACTTGCCCATATTAAATGGCTTGAGCAAGATACATTAACCTGCTGCTTGCAGAAAATGGCAATGGTTCATAATGCCTCCCCAATCAGCGTGAATGCTGCCCAGTCTTTTGGGTTTGGGTGGGCTTTGAGTGTTGCTAACATTGCTTGACGGAGTGCTTGTGCTTTATCTGGATTGCGCTGTAGCTGCTGATAGAATGCTTTCATTAGGTCAGAGGTAGGTGCATCGGGAACTGCCCAGAGCGAGACAATCACGCTGGGAACTCCTGCTGCGATAAACGATCGAGAGAGTCCGACGACTCCATCTCCTGTCACTCTTCCTCGTCCCGTATCACAAGCACTCAAGACGACCAAATCTGCATTGAGTTTCAGTCGTGTAATTTCCTCAGCCGTGAGGATGCCGCTATCTTTTTCAAATGGAGCAAGAGCGAGCCAACTTCTGAATCCATTACGATCGTCAAATGATCCATGTGTTGCTAGATGAATGATCTTCGCATCTAGCATTTGCTTCAAGACAGTTTTTTTCGTTCCTTGTTTGCCAGTAATTGCTTGTGTGTTGAATAGAGACGCGATCGTCATTGCTTCCTGCTCAGCATTGGGCAAATTTGATAGCTGTTTAACTTGGGATGAATTTGGATCATTGGGCATGAAAGGATTGCCTACAATCAGCGTATCTTTCCCTCGTGGACGGGATTTGAGGGCACGAGTTTTATCTAGGAGTTGAATCGAGGAAGCGGTGCGAAGCGTATGTTTCTCAATCAAATACTTACCATTTGCCGCTTTGAGGGCAGGAAAAGGAACGAGAAAAAGAGTGCGATCGGGAATAAACACAACATGCTGATTCGGATCAGTCGGGAGGAGAGATGCGATCGGTTCAATGAGTAACTTATGTAGTACTTTGAAATTCTCATCTGAATCAGACTGGCTACAAGGATTCTTTTGAGCCGTTTCATCGACAATCAGCCAATCAGATTGAGCACTCCGAACGCCGATCGAATTTCGACTGTTGCCAATCAGTTGAGCAATTTGTGAACATTGCTTAGGTAGAGCAGTTGTCAGATCGACCTGTCGAAATGAGACTTTGCCATTCGGCTGAATCACCCAGATGTATAGCTGTGTTTCTTTACCTCGATCGTAGATTGTGGAGTACTCGACTAACGTTGCATTCTGCGATCGCGCAATTTGAGTCAAGGTGTTGAGGTCGGGAGCATTGCGAGTCGTCTGTGAAGTGTTGGGTTGGAGTTGCTGACTGAGTCGTTCAATCAAAGCTTTTGTTCTTCCCCATTCTGAGACAGTCAGCGCTTTTTCAGGTTGGTTTTGAGCAATCAAAGCTTGTTGCAACCAACGATAGCTGCCGGATTGGATTTCAAACACTGAGATTTTAGCCGCTTCAGAAAGCCGATCTAATCGAATCGATTCATACAGTGCGATCGCAGCTCGTAAAGACTGCTCGGCTTGAGCAAACTGGCGAGTTCTGATCTGCATGATGCCTAAATTATTCAGCGTTGTCGCTTCACCATCGCGATTTTTGATCGCTCGAAAAATGAGCAGTGCTTGTTGGTAAGCTGCGATCGCGTCCTCATAGCGAGAAAGGGCAGAGTCAATAGCACCGCGATTTGAGAGAATTTGCGCTTCGCCATCGCGATTTTTGATCGCCCTAAAAATGGGCAGTGCTTGACGATAGTCTGCCAGGGCTTCGTCATAGCGATTCAGAGAGAAATAGATCACTCCTCGACTCAGTAGCATTTTTGCTTCTGAACTTCGATCTCCAAGCTTCTGATACATTGGAAGAACTTCGTCATAGGCTGCGAGTGCTTCTTTGTATCGAAACAGGTTGGAGTAAACTGCTGCTCGATTGGTGAGTGCTTGTTGTTCACCTTTTTGATCTTTGAGTTCTCGAAACATGAAGAGTGCAAGGTTGAAAGTGATCAGCGCATCTTCGTATTGTCCAAGCTGACTGTAAGCAATGCCTTGATTCATGGATGCCCCTGACGCATTCGCCCGATCTTTGAGTTCTCCGAAAATTGTGATCGCTTGATCAAAAGCTTCGATCGCATCTGCATGTCGAGAAAGACCGAGATAAACATTGCCTCGGTTTCTGATTGCTCTTGCTTCACCATGTCGATCGTTGAGTTCCCGATAGATGGGAATGACTCTGCTGAATGCTGCGAGGGCTTCCTCATATCGAGAAGTGGAACTGTAAATAAATCCCAGATTCATGGTAGCTCTTGCTTCGCTGCTGCGGTCTTTGACTGCTTGGAAGAGTTGTATGGCTGCTTTATAAGCTGCGAGTGCTTTGTCAGGCTGGGAAAGGTCATCATAGGCATTGCCCAAATTGGTGAGAGTTTTCCCTTGCCATTGGCGATCGCCAATGTCTTGATAAATCTTTGCAGCTTGCTCCCAAAGCGCGATCGCACGACCAATCTGTTTGGCTTCGTAAGATTGAACGCCCTCACGAAATAAGCGATCGGCTTCTGCTGTGCGATTGCTCTGTTGAGCTTGAGTAATAGTGGTTTGAGCCGATGCAAATTGAGCACTGATTCCAGTTAAGAACAGTGCAACAATAAGCCCACTCGTTAAGCTCAATGATTTGAGAAAGCATCGCATCGCTTAGTCCTCGATCGTCTAGCTTGTACGTTAGAAGAAAAATTAGCACCGGGATTTTTTCTTCTTCTCATTTAAACTACGGAATTCCGAAAATTTACCGGGAAATCTTGAAATTTAATTCGGCAGGCGGATATTACAGAGAAAATCGCGATCACACAACGATAGGGCTACATAACCTCTCCTACAGATAAACCTAATTAGAGAGTAGGTAAGTATAATTCATATGCAGCGCAAAAATTGCTTAATTCTCAACTTTGCGATCGTCAGTCTAATTACAATTTTGTTGATTCGCGATCGCTCAATCAACGAATTATTTCAAGTCTCACTTGATCAGAAAACCCAATCCTCGATCACAATCCCAGGCTATCAATTAGATTGCCAGCAAGCAGACACACTGTACTGTAAGGTTAATCTTGTCAATTCGCCCTTAATCATTGAGAGTCCATCTCATAGCAACTGCAAGGCGACCTATGGAAAGCAAGTTTTACCTTGCTACCGAGTGCAAGCATCAGCGTTCGATACCTTATACATTAAAAATTTATATCTCAGTCAACAGCAGCAGGCAATGATTAATCTGCAAATTAGAATGAGAGCGATCGCAAGTCTGAGAATTCTAGAAAATGGAGTAGAGAACGGAATATTTCTACTCGCAATGCTGACTCTTCTATCGATCCTGAGTGGAATTAATGCGGTTGAAGCGTTTCGGGCTTGGTGTCACCAGCACTATCCCCAACATCGCCAATTTCAAGTTCTAGCTGCCATGATCGGAGGAATTGCGATCCCTGTACTTCTATCCTTCTACTTTTTCCAACTTCTCATCACCTTTGGATATGTTGGCTGATGATATTCAAATTTATTCCTGATCGATGAGCTTGACTAAGATGTTGCTACTTCTCAATTTTATTCATGTGGTTGCTGCATTCAGTGCGATCGCATCTCTTCTAGGATTTTCAGGGGCGCTCTGGTGGCGTTTTGAACTCTTGGATCATCCTCGACCTCAATATTGCCTAGCACTTATTGCAGCATTACTCGTCGGATTGTTACTCCAACAAAAATGGTCGATCGTATGGTTCATTCCATTAATGCTAAATCTAGCCTTGTTAGCACCGCTCTTTTTCGCACCGTTTAAGGTTGACCAAAATTCTCAAGCTCCAACGATACGACTTCTTCATGCAAATCTCGATCGCCATAATTCTCAGCCTGAGCAAGCCATCCGCTACCTGAAGCAGCAATCTGTCGATTTGATGCTTTTACAAGAGATTACCCCTGCTTGGCTAGCTCGGCTTCAGGCTGAGCTACCAGAGTATCAGATTCTTAAAGCAGAAGCACTCGATAATACTTTAGGCAGCGCCATATTAGTCCCTCAACAAAATCAGCAGATTAAAGTTGAGCAAGTCCAAGTCATCCACTTGCCGAAAAATAGCGATCGACCTTTACTCGAAACGACTGTGACTTATGCTGGAAGACCACTTGTGATTCTAAGCTATCATGTGATTCGTCCTCGCAGTCCGAAAACCTCTGCCTATCAAGAGATTGAGTTTGATTCAGTCTCTACTTGGAGCCAAGCTCAGCTCCACCAACAGAAGCGCGTCGTTGTCATTGGAGACTTTAATAGCACTGCTTGGTCGGTTCGACTGCGACGATTGGAGAAAGACAGCCAACTGTTGAATTCACAACGAGGGTTTGGATTTCAACCCACTTGGTCGGCTGAATTTCCGCCATTGATGAAGATTGCGATCGACCACTGTTTTCATGATCGATCATTGGTCACAGTTCAGCGATCGATTGGATCAGCGATCGGTTCAGACCATCTCCCATTTCTTGTAGAATTACGTAATCAGTAGCGAGTTATCGCTCTAAAATTCGCAAGTCTTGTGTCAAGTGCCAGCATCCATTGTGATGCTCAAAAACATAGCCACCTGCTGCTGACTGTTCGTCGGCTTCAACCCAAGCAGCACCCTCTACATTGCGATAGGTCGCTGCATAATAATCAACCCGAAACTTACGATCGCTGATTTCCCGAAATGCAAGCCGTACAAATTCACGTGCTTTGAGTCGCGTGACGAAAGATTTATCAGGAAAAGAGACATCTAGCCTTAGTCTCATGCGATTCGGTTGATTGTTGAGAGTCTGCTCTTGGTCGATAAAGCTTCGATTCATACGATCGACATAGATCCAACCTTGATTCAACCCTAAACGGAATGCTTGATACAATTTCTTGTTAATTGAAAAAGACACTCGATCGGGCTGCTCATAGCTCGCAATTTTGACCTCTGACCCAGTGTAAGTATTACGCACCTCATTCTTTTGGTCGTCATATCCTCGCACAAAGTTCACGAAGAAATCTTGGTAGGCACTGGGTTCGCAATATTTAGGTTGCTTTGCTTTGACTGATACCCAACCTTTTGCAGTACATTCTACGGTTTCATAGTCTTCGAGTCGTGCATTGTAAGGATCAATGTCCGATCGACACCAGTAACGATCGTCATAGAAGAAAATACCTTCGTTGATAGGTTGTGGCTCTGAAGGGGTCAGCGATCGCTCTGATGAATCGCTGACAATCATACGATTGTTTTGAATTTCGATCATTTCTCCAGAAGTCCCTGTCCAGTAGTACCCATCTTGAAGCAGATTCGAGGCAAGAGATGGGCGAGGACTGATGACTGCTACAGAGATTAGATATGCTATAAAATGAAGCTTCATGAGTAATCTTATCAGTTAGTACACATATATTCGAGCATGACGCTTTGTGCTTTCATAAATTCAGGCATACTGGCGCAAAATACCTCGTTGCCATCCAGTCGCGAAGTGACTTCATTCTCTGCATTGGCATAATGCATCATCTTCATGGTGTCAGCTAAGACCAGAGCTGAATCTCCTTAGCTTCACAAGTGGCAGGCGCGCCAGCTCCTTGAAAGAGGTTACGCTGCGTGATGTTAGCTTTTCCAGCCTTGATTTTTACAGTCAACTCCCTGAGTACTCATCACTTCAATTTTGCCAGTTTGAGTATTCACGCGCCATGCATGACTGATCTGAGTGTAGTATTCAGTCTCCGTCATTTTCACGATCGCAGCAATTGCACGATCGACCTTGCCATTTAGCCGACAAAATCGAAAAGCAATCCTTTGTGACTTGGAGAAAGGAGGTAACTCTAAGACATCGAGAACTTGAGTCACGGGCTGACCAACTTGATCATATCTCAGCAATTCACCGAGCCATAGATACATTGCTTTACCGGGTTGTTCAACGACGTGAATCCGATGCCATTGGTCAATAACTGCACCACCTCCAGAGATTAACCCTTCAGGAACCTCAGAATAGATGAGCCCAATGTAGGGTGAAGTTTCTGCTTGAGCCAACTTGGTTTCTGGCTTGGCAGGGGACAGCATTGATCTGGAAGGTATAGCTTTTGCAGGAATCTGAGCGTTGCCGCCTACGATCGTAAGACTGCTGAACAGTAAAAGAAACCCAAGCTGACGCATAAATTTGAGTTGCATCTGGAAAGCATCCTATGCATGTGTTGTATAGAGATAGGGTTTACTCTCAATCAGGTTATGCACTCCCGAAATTTGTGTCTGTATAACCTGATAGCCGTGAACATAAACTGATATCTTGCACCCTTGTCAACCAGATCCCTTTCGATCAATTCCGCTCACCTATGTCGAATCATTGAAGTAAAAATCACGAAGGAAATTGCATAACCTCGCGAATGGCGAACTCTACACCTAGACAAGCGATTGACACACTCAATTGCGAACAAGCCAAAGATTAGACTCAATCGCTTGCTCCGATGGTTGCTAGTCCAATTCGCTAAGTTCATTATTGTCCCAATTTGAATTAAGGAAACATTGAATGCGTAAGTTTTTGCCGATCTTTATTCTTTTGGCGGGTGGGTTGACTTCAGTAGCACCCGTGATCGCTGTTGATTATGACAGAGGCGTTGGTCTTCGCGAGTATCCAAGTACTCACACAACGGGTGGATGGGGTCAGGGTCAAGGGACTTACTCTAACCGGTTAGAGAGTCCCTATGGTCGTTGGACTTGCCAATCTTACTGCTTCATCACGGAATGGTATTATCCAGACGGAGTTAAACCTGGTTCAGTCGGCTATCCTAGCCGAGTCAGGGACTCATTCGGTGGTGATGTCAAAGTAGAAGAGCCAAGCGCACCTGTTAGACTAGAAGAACCTGTGCGTCAGTTCACTGATAAAAAACAGTAAATGACTTTGTGAACTGAAGCGAACTCTAAATCTGGACAGGCGATACTCGATCGCTAGCTAAAGACTGGACTCAATCTATCACCCTGATGCTTGAGTCCAATTGTCGCTGATTGGTTGCTTTACTTCCTTCAATCATCCTTGATAGCTCAAGTGCAAGATGAACGATCGTTGCTCACAAGCGGCATTCCGGCAACAATACCGTTGTTTTCCAGCAGTAGTGCGACCATGTTTAGCAATGTCCCTGCGATGACAACCTAGGCAGAAAATGGGTATCACTAATCATCTGAGGGAAGCCACTGGTTTGACCAGTGCGACTTGCACAGCTTTGAGCGTTTCCGGAGTCCAGTTGCAGACGTAAAGTAACTCCTACGGTGGCTGAGTGAGCCAAAATCCGTAGAA
>NZ_JAFLCJ010000058.1:0-7022 GCF_017302695.1 Leptolyngbya sp. UWPOB_LEPTO1
CCAGGAAGGCACAGGGGAAGAGCAGGATGCCCGACCAACCGACGAAGACGAATCTGTCGCGTTTGAGCCAGTCATCGAGAGCGTCAAAGACTCCTCTCTGCGGCGCGCGACCTACTGCGATGGTCATTATTAAAACTCCAGATAAGTATGGAATGAAAAACTGAACGCTGCTGCATCAAGAATTATGAGCAGAATTTACTTTTCGTTACCTATGCTCTTGATTATAGGAAGACTTCTCTAGAAATTTCCAGTATTTTCTTAATAAATCTTAAAATTGCGGAAATTCTTGCAATTTGACTTCGATCCGACAGAATGGGGAAGCAAGCCGTTTCTGCGGATATTTGCGATACTGAGAACTGGCAATTTGTACGATCGACATTATGTTTATTCTGGAATTAACGTTAAAGGGAACTCCAATTGGTCTGTCATTTCACCGCAAATCGGCTGAAGATGCAGAAGCGACTTATCAAGAAATCATCGGGGCAATGAAGGCTCCAGGTGAATTGTTGGAATTCACGTGCGATCGTCAGACGGATAAGAAGATTGCGGTGTTTGCGGATTCGATCGCAGCCGTTCAGATGTACGAGAAGTCGAGCGCTGCGGCTTCGGGCAGACCTGCTGGATTCTTTGCAGTGGCGGCTGAGTAGTTATGACTTTGGACGCGCCTAACCCGACTGGAGAAACGCTCCAGAAAGCGGCAATTCGAGCAACTGATCTGTGCTTCGCTTGGTCGGAAGATAAAGAAATTCTGCACTCTTGCGCTGTGGAAGTGCCAGAGGGAGAGTTTTGGATGCTATTAGGCGCAAATGGAAGCGGGAAGTCTACATTGTTAAGGCTTCTCGCAGGTTTATTACAACCGACTGGGGGAGAAATTCAGATTTCGTCTCCGGTCGGTTTTGTGTTTCAAAATCCGGATCATCAGTTGGTGATGCCGACGGTTGGCGCAGATGTGGCGTTTGGGTTGGTGAATGAGGGATTAGAGATCGATGAGATTCGCCAACGGGTGGAAGAGTCTCTGTCGGCAGTGAGTTTGGGAGCGTTTCAGCGTCGTCCGATTTATGCGCTGAGTGGGGGACAGAAGCAAAGGGTAGCGATCGCGGGTGCAATTGCCCGACATTGTGATGTCCTTTTATTAGATGAGCCAACCGCACTGCTCGATCCCGATAGCCAATTGGAATTAGTTGCGCAGGTGCAAGCCTTGGTGAAGAAGCGGGGAATTACGGCGCTTTGGGTGACGCATCGGCTAGAAGAATTGGAATATTGTGACGGGGCATTTTTGCTGGAAGCGGGGAAAGTTGTCGATCGGGGTGATCCCGAACGTCTGAAGCAGAGATTGATGCAGTCGGAAGACGTTGAGGATTGAGCGTTGTTTAACTTAGGGAGAATGAAGAATGGCTTCTGTTAAAATTGAGCTTTCCGACCAGCAATTTCAAGCATTACAAGATTTGGCGCAAAACCTTGGAATTGCTCCTGAAGAGTTGCTACGGATGAGTATTGAAGACTGGCTGAAGCATCCAAGAAGTGATTTCTCTCAAGCTGCCGATTATGTGCTGCACAAAAATGCTGAACTTTATAAGCGACTGGCATGATTCGCTATTTGTCGCTGATTGAGATTCTCGCTCTGCATCGTCAGATTATTGAGACATCTGGAGGAGCGATCGGCATTAGAGATTTAGGAATGCTGGAATCTGCGATCGCTCAACCTCGAATGACTTTTGGTGGAGAAGAACTTTATCCCAGTTCGATCGATAAAGCTGCTGCTTTAGGATTTTCGCTGATTATGAATCATCCTTTTGTAGATGGGAATAAGCGAATTGGTCATGCAGCGATGGAAACTTTTTTAGTTCTAAATGAACTAGAAATTAGTGCATCAGTTGATGAACAGGAGCAAATTGTTTTAGCGTTGGCATCCGGTGAACTGGAGAGATCACAATTTGTAGAGTGGTTGAAACAGCACGTAATTGCGAGATAACATTTCGGTTGAGCCACAGTAGATCGACTATAACAATAGACAAATTGTTAAAAGACTCTAAGCTGTCGGCTCCAACCAGGTTATGGACAAACAGATGAATTCCTAAGCAAAGGGATGATCTTTCAATTGAATGCCTATTTGAGCAGTGACAAATCTTAGGAAGTTAAAAATCAAAATGTTGATCGAATCTCGGATCAAAACTATGCTTTTTGCGAGAATTGCACGATCATCATGAAATTTATTAGAGATTGCCAGCCGGAAGGAATCCTTGGACTGTTTTTGCTGCCATTCCCTTACGTGCTTCCTCTAAACTCAAAGGCATTTCTTGCCTTGCTTCTAGCATGGCGCGATAAAGTCCTTCATCCTCAAGCATTGCAATCAATTTCTGATACTCCACAATATCGATCACAACTTTCCGAATTTGTCCGTCTGCATCTGTAATAAATTCTTGAGCAAAGGGATAGTCTTTCGCTTGAATACTCATCTGAATAGAAAACTTTAGAAGTTAAGCCAATTTTAATTCAGAATGACGGAGGTGCTGAGAAGAGCGAACAACTGCGAATCCCCTATCTGAGTGCAGACCTTATTAAAAAAATGCAATATTATAAGATGTGAAGCAATTCAATCTTTACAAACTTGTCCTTTCTGCGTTGAGTGATGCCACGTTCTGCACCACAGGCACTTCTATTGGTGGACGGCTATAACATAGTCGGAGCTTGGCATGAGTTAAAAGAAATTCGCGATCGTCAAGGATTAGAAGAGTCGCGGCGGAAATTAGTCGAAGCGCTGATGGGATATAGCGCTTATCAAGATTTTGAAACCCATGTGGTGTTTGATGCTCAGTTTCGGGATGGCGGAACGAATCGAGAAATCATCACGAAGCATTTATATGTCTGCTATACCGATTTTGGGCAAACCGCAGATACGTATATTGAGAAAACTTGTGCAGATTTTCGGTATGACATGCGGAAGTTTAAGCAGCGGTTGATTGTGGCAACGAGCGATCGTGCTCAGCAGTTAACGGTTGTCGGATATGGAGCCGAGTGGATGTCGGCAGAAAAGTTAGCCAATGAAGTCGAATTTGCGGCGCGGAAAGTTCAGAGCAAATTGAAGCCGAAGAAGAAATCAGCGGGACGATTGTTGATGCATTCGCTCGATCCAGATGCTCAGAAGCGATTGGCGGATTTGCGATTTGGTAAGGACAAGCCGCAGTGAAAGACGAGTTTTGAGCAATGCGTGTGAGTTGATCTCAGCGACCATTCGTTTTGATGTCTTTGCGTTTTTGCAGAATGAATGCGATCGCTAAGTAAACCAAACTACTGGCACCAAGCACTCCCCAGTTCAAGCCTAAGTTCTGCCAAGTTGCATCGTACACTGCACTCGCTTGAATCGGCTGTGGGATCGGCGCATGTCCTGGGATCGTAATCGCAGGTGGAATCATGGCATTCACATCGACGATCGCGCCATAAGCTCCAACTGACCAACGGCTTAGTAACAGCCAAGCAAACTTCGCGGGTAATCCTTCTAGTTCAAATAACACACCGGAGAAGATAATCTGCGGGATCATAATCAGCGGTAACGCATTGTTGGCTTCATTTTCATTTTTGACAAAGGTTGATAGTAATAGCCCCAAACAAATACTACTCAGCAACGTTAGGAAAGTTGTCACGCCTGTACTCAATATCCAAGGAAGTAATTTTGATTCAGGAGATTGGAAATTTAGCGCGATCGCAATCACAATCAACATCGTTTGCAACAGTGCAATTCCCGATCGCACAAAGAGCTTTGAGCCGATATAAGCGATCAAATTCAGGTTCACCAAACGCTCACGCATATAGATCGCAGCTTCTTTGACGATTTCTTGAGCCGCGCAGGAAATTCCCACCCAAATTGCAATACAGCTAAAGATGAATAAAGTTCTTAAAGCAAGAGAAGCCTGCATTGCTTCCGCTGGAACCACTTGCGTCAGAGAAGTATTATCTTTTAGAGCGAGCCGAATTAAAGTAATACCGATTGGACCAGTCAGTAGCGTGAGAAGTAAGCTTGTACGATCGCGCAAAAG
Source organism: Leptolyngbya sp. UWPOB_LEPTO1 (assembly GCF_017302695.1). Taxonomy (NCBI): domain Bacteria; kingdom Bacillati; phylum Cyanobacteriota; class Cyanophyceae; order Leptolyngbyales; family Leptolyngbyaceae; genus Leptolyngbya; species Leptolyngbya sp. UWPOB_LEPTO1. The sequence goes on from NZ_JAFLCJ010000058.1 coordinate 4,035, forward strand.
CAATTGAAAATAGCGTTGACTTAACAAACCGAGTTGCCGAACGAGAGCAGAATGCGCTGGCTTTGGAGAGGCAGAAGATTTTGATTTAGAAAAAGTAGAATGACGTTGCTCAACCGAGCTGGCGAACTTCGTTGCCCACATCTGAACCGTTGCTTGTACTTCTTGTTTGGTTCTGCCTTGGTCAAGCTTGATATAAATATCAGCAAAATACTTTAAATCATTAGACGGCATTTCAAAAAACTCTAAAGCGTTCAGAGGTGAGCCAAAGTAGCACAACTTACCTCCACGCCCCATGAATGCAACGCGATCGCAGACTTCTAAATTTGCAGTGGCATGAGTGACGAGAATAACCGTTCTTCCTTGATTTGCAAGCTCGCGCAATAAGTTCATCATTTCCTTGTCCAGCCCTGGATCAAGTCCAGAAGTTGGCTCATCTAGGAAAAATAATCTTGGGTCAGCTAGTAATTCGACCCCAATACTGACTCGCTTGCGTTGTCCTCCACTCAGATCGCGCACAAATGTATGTTTCACATGACTTAATTTCACTTGTTCTAACGTGCGATCGAGAACCGCTTTTACATTTGTATCCGGTGGCAATCGCAGCTTACAGGCATAGCTCAAGACTTCTTCAACAGTTAGATTGCCATGAACAATATCATCTTGAGGAACATAGCCAATGTGCGATCGATATAGCTCAAACTGCTGCCGCAGGTCTTCGCCGTTGAGATAAACCGTTCCTGATGTTGTCGGCTCAATGCCTAAAAGCGTTTTCATTAAGGTAGATTTTCCAGCTCCACTTCCTCCGACCAATGCCACTAATTGTCCAGGCTCGATCGACAAAGAAACATCGCTCAAGATGGTTCGTTCCTGACCTTTTTTATCTTGAACTTTGCGAACGAGATGAACTGCATCTAAACGAATCTCATTGCCGCGATCGACCATTTCTAAACAGCCGCGCTCATACAGCAACGTAAAAGGCCCAATGCGAATGCGATCACCCTCGCGCAGTTCAGCAAAGCGCTCAATTCGTTGCCCGTTCACAAAGGTTCCGTTCGTACTATGGTCTTGCAGTGTGTAGCGGCCATCGCGAGTCGGAGAAATCGAAGCATGACGACGGGACACAACGGGAGCATCCAATTTCATCGAGGAATAGCGCAACGGATCAGGATCGCGTCCGAGTTCGACGGGAAACTCGCGAAGCTGTTTGAGGTTGAGCCGAAACTTACTAGGTGTGATCGTTGGACTGCTCGCAGGATTGAAGTAAGTTAAAACAACTTGATTGTTTGGATCTTGTCCAATCGTTAACTGAGTTCCATGCTTGAGTAAATAGCCTGTTTGGGCAGAGATGCGCGTGTGGTTGATATAAATTCCATTGCGGCTCACCTTTTCGCGATCGCCATCATAAATTCGATAGTCCTCACCTTCACGCTGGAGAATTGCTTGTTGTCGCGAGAGCACCTCCCAACCGATCTGTGGAATCTCTAAATCTGACCAAGTGCGATCGCGTCCAAGTTGATACTCTGCGTCTTGAAGTTGAAACCGGAGAATTTCACCACAATTGTTTAGTTCAATAAACGGTTGGGTTTGACTAACAAGTGTAGTTTGGTCAGCAGTACTCATCATGGCAAGAATTCCTCTCTTCATTCTTGCCTACGACTCGATCGCTCAACTTATGCAAAAAACTTTCTCCACTGATTCGGAGGGGGCGTGAGAAATTCATATGCACCCGCAGCTTTGCCAGTGGCAGTTAGCACAATGTCAAACGACAATGAAACGCGCACTTCATCGGTCTCGTTCATCGTGACTGCATGGCGTTGTTTTGCAGGAAAAATTATTAACCGTCCTTCTACAGGGGCATAAGCTGTATCCAGTTGATTCAGATAGTTATCCGCATCAACAATATCTGTATTTTCGCTTCCCAGACCTGGGCTAACTTCATTCACTCGCGCATCGTTGAAAAACACTAAACTGCCAGGATCAGACATTTCCCCAGTTGGAACTTTAATGTAGTAAACCGCACTCACATGCGCTGTATTGTGGCAATGTGCACCGACACCTTGATCGGGACGTGAAATAATCGGCCAAGCCCGCTGAATATAGAGATCAACTTTGCTTAAATCGACTCCCACTTCTTGTAAATACGTGGCGACATGCAACTCAACTTGTTTGACAATCCAGGAAAAAGCGGGATGAGTGTGAATCTGTTCGACTCCATGTAAATCGCCTGTCCACGCCATTTCAGGATAATTGCGAGGTTCGGCTCCCTGGTGCTCTAATTGCATAACTGCATCCAGCAATGCTTGTTGATGTTCTGAAGCATCGGGTAAGTCGTCATAGTAGATAGCAAGCGGGAACCAAGTTTCGATCGGCATTGGTGCATTTTCTCAAGATTTCAGCGATCGAGTGTAGCAGGTGTCGCACTCGATCGCGCTTTTGCAAAGAGTAAAGAGACAGTGCGATCGCGCTGCCCCTCCTGAAATCTTGCATGTAAGGTGAAATGAATTGGGAGATCGGCGCTCTCGTTTGCATCCCGACCTGAACTGGAAGTTCGGGCTAACTGTGCGAAGTGGGTTTCAACCCACTGAAGAAAGGACTGCGATTGGCTGTTAGTCTAGTTCAGTGTCCCTATGGTGGATAGTATGGCGCACTAGCCAAGATGCCCCACTCCGAAATAGCCTGAAAGTACCAAAAACAAGCCAGGAGGACAGCATGAAAACCAGCTTGAACGCCACACAATTTCATCATACAAGGGGCAACAGGTTTATATCGGCATTGATGTCCATAAGCGGCGCTACGTGGTGGTCGTGCAGATCAACCAAACGGTCGTGAAGAAATGGAGTACGGCAGCCGTGCCTGAGGAATGAAATGCCCCCCAAAAACTAGACCACTTCCTTTGTCGATAAAAGCAGCATTAGCTACGAGCTAGTATACTGCTATTGCTTATTCTTTTTCGTGTTTGTTTTATTGATTGCTTCTCCATTCACTTTC
>NZ_JAFLCJ010000059.1:0-6056 GCF_017302695.1 Leptolyngbya sp. UWPOB_LEPTO1
ACCTGATAGGCAGTGACGATGGGGTCTTGTGTGCGCTCATCGATTCTGTCCACCCGATTGTTCCTAGATTTCTGAGAGAATGAGGACTATTCTAAAGCCTGGGTAAATCTTTTAACAGAAGCCGCCTTAACCTAAATGATAAAAGAGCAAGTCTGTAAAGAATTCGTCTCTGTCTACCTCCAGTCGATACTGACTCCCCACAAACGCAAACCCAACCCCAAGCTCCAGCAAAAACTTCTGCATATGTTCCAGTAGGGCACGTTCCAAATCTCGCTCTAGGGCTTTTTCATGCAGATTGAGAAAGTCAAGGTTATATTCTGATTTCAAAAGGCTTTGAGCCAAATCGGATTGTGGAACTGGAAGCACGGCCTGAAAATTGGTTAATGCACCGCCCTGACGACTGTAGAGATCAGAATCAATTTGATGAACCAAAACAGCACGACTCCAAGAATTTTCGATTGTTTTCTGAATGTACCAAATCCGCTGCTCTGGGTCTTTGATCTTGTCCAAAATTGTGCAGTTATGCTTCCAGGGAATTTGTGCACCAAGTTGGTGCACAATTGCCTCATCTGGGTAAGCCGCAGCGAAAGAGCGCATATATTTCAAATTCCGAGGTGAGAATCCCGTCATTTCGGGAAATTCCACCTTGAGATCCTGCGCTAGATGATCAACAACTTTTGTTCCCCAACCTTCGGTCTTCTACCGTTGGAGAATTTCCTGCCCAATTTGCCAATAGAGCAAAATTAGCTCTTGATTGACTACCAGCGCTGCTTTGATCTGGGACGAACGAATCCGCTCCTTTAACTCTCGAAAGAAGTCATCATAACTATCTGGAAAAAGAGAGGGTTGCTGAGGCATGACCAATACCAGAGAACAGGATGAAGAATTTTTCCCTTTAGGAAATTTGTCCTACTAAATTACCAGAATTAATACACTAAATCTGCATCTGATGCTCAAGGTTACGTTCAAGGCGAACAGGGTTTCAAACATCGACCTTTACAGAGGTCAGAGGTAAAGCAAGTTGCTGAAATAGACGATTGGCAGATGATCCCCCTAAATTGGAAATCGAAATTCCTAGCAGTCTTACCTTGCGATCGCTGAGTTCTGCGATCGATAACAGTGCCTGCACCAGCCCCAAAATAGTCTTTGTTTCTGAGATCGGGACAGGTTCGGTACGAATGCACGTGAGCTGCTCATAGTTTGCAAACTTTACCTTGAGCGTTAGGGCTCCTCCACTGGTCTGTTTGCTACTCAATTGACTTCTCACGGTCTGAGCAATCGGTTCGAGCACCTGCATCATCGCTTCAGCCTCGTCCAAATCTTTCTCAAAGGTCGTTTCCGTACTGACAGATTTAAGTACACGATCGGGCTGCACGGCTCGATCATCCTCAGCTCTCGCAATCTGAAAATAAAATCGTTCTACCATGCCGAACTGTCGCACCAAGTCTGTTTCCGACGATTGCTTCAATTCTGCACCCGCTTTAATTAACTCGGTAAACCCCTAGCTCGGCTCTGACTATTACCCACAAGTTTGGGGGAAGAGGTGAGAGGCGAACCGAGTTGCATTTTGCAGCACCGACCATCCCCTCCAGATAACCGTTGGGCCAGGGTCTCCATCGCTCTTGCGAGCTAAGAAGCCACCGAGTTTCGCAATCGCTATCACGGCTTGAGCGACACGGAAGTCAGAGAGCTGAGCATCGCTGGAGTGATGGGTCAGCAACATCAGCGTCTGGATCTCAAGTTCAGTCAAAATCGTCCGGGCTGAAGCAGTGGGGGCAGTTCTCTGCATCCAGGTCATCCAGAACAGTCGCCATGCCACAATGCTCATCAACGTGATGTATCGATTCAAGCGCTCGGCTGATTGCAAGCGACACTGCTCGACTTGGCAACCGTGCTGAAGAATTTTATGAAAGACCTCAATCTGCCAGCGACAACAGTACCATTCCACTTTTTCCAGTGCCTGCTCGAATGAATTGACCGCAATATTGGTCAAAAGCATCCATTCGATCTGGTCTTCGGCATTGGGGGCATCCACTTCCGTCACATAGACTGCATCCAGCATTACCGGCGGCAACGGATAGAATAACGACTGTTTCGGGCGTTGTGTGGGTGCTAAAGTCACCGTTCCAAATCGAACGGCAAGGGTAGTGGTGCGTTCCGGTTTAGAGCCGCTCGACGGCACCGTGATCTGATAGCATCCCGCCACAGGTTGTGCTTGCAGTTGTTCCCACAAGCGAGGAAATTCGCTGTCTTTGAGATGCCGATTCCAAGCAGCCCGAATCACAAATTCTGAGTGACAACGTTCGGCAGCGACAAACAGCTCGTAGATGTCACTTTCTCCGTCACAGAGTGTAATCACTCTCGTGTTCTCAGGTTTGAATGATTGAACAAACTTAAGACCTTGAACCCAGCGGTAGCTTTCCTTATGCTCAATTGATGTGTTCTTGCGTTCGCGCTCGCTTTGCTGATTGTATCCAGCTCTTGCCCAACCGATTTGATGCAGTAATCCCAAAGGCAGTCCTTGAGGCGTAACCGCAAGAATGTTATGTGTCACCAAACCAAGGCTAGCAGAACGACGATCTCCGATCGGTCCTAGCCCTTGGGTTTGTTTGTGAGTTGAAAAGTTCAAATACGAGGTATCTTGAATTGCTAGCACAACTGCTTCCTGCTTCATCCGCTCCACGGTTCGAGCTTGATGAGAATTCAGAATTTGTTCACTTATGACCTTCTCGTTCTGAAAGAATCGGTAGGCTGCTTTTGTGGCTGCCCAATCTTCACTTGCCTGGTTGATGGGCGCTTCTGGAGTTGCTGACAAGTCCGCTGCCAGCTTCCTCAACCTTGTGTTCAGTCGCTGGTCGCCCAGATTCACCTGCGCAAATTCCCATTCACTCCAGGATTGCTCTTTGTTATGCTCGCTGATGCTCATGTACTCCCTGTGCAAAGATTAAAGCTAGCATTTCTGCTCACATTTATCTCTGGTTATCCCTCAGTGAAAGCCGCACTTGTGGGTAATAGTCAGGGCTCTGCCGGAGGTTGCTTACTTCCCAAAGCTTGAGATGTATAGCACTTTTTCATGGGCAATTAAGATTGCTATAGTAGCAATCCTGTGATGAAGATATAGAAGATTAGAAATCAGGATTATGTTCTTGATCCCAGCATTCACCATCTCGCCACATTCTCACTGTTTTTTCGCAGTCTTTTTGGCTTTGAAGCCATGGAATAGATGTGGGATGAACAGTGGAGTATGTAGAGCTTAAGGTACTTAAGCTAGGAAGAATATAGAACCAGAGAATTGCCAAAATTACTGTTATAGACGTTGTGCCTAACAACGCAAGTGAGTTTGATATTTGCGTATGACTTGCTGATGGTTTTGAAGAAAACATTGGAGTGTGGCTCATCCACAATAGCTCTCGTAATTTGGAGGAATTTGAAACTGGCTTCATAATCTTGCTACCACTTAAAGAAACAAAAAATAGCGATAGTCCCCCTGCACCTTAAAGATAGTTCTGCCTATCGCTATGATTCAATTTTCATATCTTGTATATAGCTTCGGCATCCGAAAAAGCTAGCGTTCTATTTTCTACAGTTTTCAGCAAGATTACCAGCCTATACGGAGTAGGTTTCTATGGGAATTCTCGTAGTGTTTTCGTCAAAACGCTCTTTTTAGAGAAATAGGCGGGATCAATTAAACATAAGATGGAGAGAAGCTCTTTAATTCTACAGCCAGGTTATGCTAGCGCCCTGGCGAGTTGTTCTAGTCTTTTGAGTATGACCTAGCTCAAGAGACTTTCGTGGGGAAAGCGACATTCAAGTGATGAATTGGATCGCCGAGAAAGTAGCGCAAACCCTGGAACGAATCAGGCGCTTCACCATGATTGTGCAGGATAATTGCTCAATTCCCAGGTGAGACATCGTGCATGAAGACTAGCAACGCTGGCAAGACCAAAGAGGATGGCCGTGTTTCCTACCTCCGTACAGCGCCCAAATGAATCTACCAGCAGGATTTAAGCCGTTAAATTTCACGCTTACAAGGACACGCATTCTCGCCGTGATTCAGATAGTTCCTCCTACTATTTCACGACCTACCAAGGAGCCAATAATACTTGTCTTGAAGTTGATAAGTATGCCCACGCGATGCGCAAGGAGTGCATGAAAAAAAGCTAAGAGCGAGATTTAGAAGCGGTTTCAAGGATCAATGTATGCGATAGAAAAAGACATCAACTGCACTGCTTGGAGGCAGGCAACGATGTCTGAAAAGAATGTTAATCTTACTGTAGCAAGTTTAGAAGTGACTACCACTGAGCAAGCCAATCCTGCCATTCCAACTTGGTTCGCAGAAGCTTTACTGCTAGGACAATACTGGCAACACTGTGGATTACTAGAGCGCTTGCAGCAACAGGCGCATGTGAATCGAGGACGGATGGGCAAGTATGAAGTGTGCGACTTTGTGCTATTACTACTAGCTTATGCGGTGAGCGGTTTGACGAGTTTAGAAGCATTTTTTGAACAATTGAGTAGTGTTGCATCTGTGCTGATGTCAGTCTGGGGTCGGCAGCATTGTCCGGTTGCTTCTACCTTGAGTCGATTCCTCGCTGATGTCGATAATGATGCCGTTGAAGCTTTACGCGAACTTTTTGAGAGTGCCCTACTTGAACACTCACCCATCGGCCCAGAATTGGGCGTGACAGACCGCAGTGGCAAGCGATGGATGGTCTTTGATGTCGATGGCACGACGAAGGCTGTTCGGCATCGAGTGTTACTGACTCAAAATACTCATCCTGTGCTGAAGCGTCGAAGTCGAAATGCCTGCAAGCCAGGATATGCCGGACGCAAACGCGGGGAAGCCGTTCGGACTCGGACCACGATTGAGCAGGCACATACTCGTGAATGGTTGGGGAACTTTGCAGAAGCTGGGAACTGTAACTCGAAAGAAGATCTCAAGCGATCTTGCACCGTAATTCAGCGCTACTGTGCGCGATCTACTTCACCCGTGACAGCGCTGTTGCGCTTAGATGGGCTGTATGGTGGTGCAAACTATGTTACCCTTCTGCAACAGCGCCAGATGACGTATATTACTCGCTGTCGCGACTATCATCTGCTCAAAGAGCCAACCGTCAAAGCGATTCTCGCGACCGCTCCTCAACAACAATACCTTCACCCTGATAGTCCAGAAGTCACCCGCGATTTGTTTGATATTGAATGTTTGGATGCCACTCGTTGCGGCTACCTTGAACCGATGCGATTGATCATTGTGCGATTGATTCGATTCTCCAAGCAGAAGCCCAGTGTCGGCAAGTGTGAGGTTAAGTACCTCTACGAACTATTCCTGACCTCATTACTGCCCTCTTGCTTTAGTGCAGCAGATGTCCTCAGTCTCTACAATGGGCGAGGTGGATTTGAGCAAACGCTATCTGAAGAGGATAGAGAGCAAGACTGCGACAGTTGGTGTAGCTGGCAGCCAGAAGGACAAAGCTTCTGGCAAATCTGAAGCCAATGGGTGTGGAACTGGCGCATTCAAGCAGGATGGCAGTCCCAATCCCAATGTCAAATCCGACAAACGCTTTGGTCGCCTGCTCTAGACCAGCTAGAAACTCAAGAGTGCTCAGCCCCGACCATTGCTCCCTAATCTTTGCTATCCACACCGACCGTTAACCCACAACTTGCACCTTCTCCCAAGTATGAAGCAATGGTTGATGTTCCAGATATGGCGCGACAATTGTATTGGCTCACCCACGAGATGCGCAACGAGCTTCATGAAATTAAGACAGGTCTAGGGTGTAGGCTATGCAACCACTCTAAAACTGTAGAAGCAATACCAAATAGTTGTACCTGCCAATGAATGCCTGTTTCCGCGAGTGCATTGCGAGCCAAGCGTTCTGCCCAACTCAACCGTCGATGAGAGCGTTGCTCCCTCGTCAAAACGGGAACCGGTAGTGCTTTATAGGGAAGGACGTAGAAAAGAGAGGAAGCGATAATAGAAAAGGAGATTGACTTGAGCTGACTCTTGATGATCAAGCCCTTACTAACCTGTCCGAACTGCGGTTCACACGACATCA